>JBCCWV010000006.1:0-51723 GCA_039192745.1 Verrucomicrobiota bacterium
GGACCGCCTGGCGAAGCGAGCCGAGGCCAGCATTGTTCGTGTTGGTGACGGTGAAAGTGGCGGAAAAGACTGGCCCGCCAGCGAAGAGGAAGAGGCTAAAAAGCGCGAAAAAGGAGGGTTTTCCGAGAAGATTGAGTTTCTGCATACACCGGGGTAGTCGGCGCAGGCGGAGACCTTACACGGAAAGTGGATTTTTTTCCCGGCGGGGCCTTGGCTGGCTGTCGGGCGCATATTTTGTCCTTCTCAATCGTCAGCGAGTTTGAGATTCTCCCGGCAACAAAAATCCGGGAGAATCCCCCATCAGGATGAAGACAAAATCTCCGCGCCACCTTGCAACCGTGGCCTTGTTCTGGTTGCTGCCACTCGCTGTTTCTTCCGCGGCGGAGCTTCGCGGCCGTGTCACGGATTCGGTGACCGGCAATTCGCTGGTCGGGGCCACGGTGACGCTCACGCCGACGGTCGGTGCGCCGGTGACGGACGCGACCGATGCCTTCGGTCGCTACGAATTCACGGGGCTCGATCCTGACACATACACCCTAGCGGCAAGCCATCCGGGCTACACCTCCTTTTCCGCGAGTCGCACTTACGCGGCAACGGATATTGAAAACGAGGACATTCCGCTGACGCCCGATGGAACCGGCTCCCGGCTCGACATCCTGATCCAGACGATGGACACGAAAGCAGGCAAACCGCTCGCCAACGTGCCGGTGCGTTTGCAACGCTTCGATTTGAATGATGACACGGTTCTGGAAGAGACGATCACGGACACGACAGACGCGAACGGCATGCTTTGCCTCTACGGTCAGCGCGCGGGCAACTATTCCTTCCGGTTCAACTCGTCGTCCGATGGAGCGAAATTGATCTATTACGAGACCTATTCCGTGCCCGGGAAGTTCCGCATCGAACAGACGCATTCCGCCGTCGCGCAGCTTTTGCCGGTGAGTCAATCGGTGACGGTGAACGTGAAGGGTATCGATCCGGCGCGCCCGTCGGAGGGTGAAGTGGGGCTGAAGAATGTGCTCGTGGAATTGACGGGTGTTGACCCTGACATTCCCCTTCCGCCGGGATTCGATCCCGCGAGCGACGACGTCCTCGATTATGCCGTCCAGCTGCTGCCGCCGATGACGGGAGTGACGGATGAGACCGGGGCGGTGACCTTTGACGATCTGCCGTCGATATCTTTCGTGCTCAACGCCAAGCGGCTCGGCTACGAAAGCCCGCAAGCCATCATTGAAACCGAGCCTTCTGGAAAACTCCCCTCGAGTGTTATGCATACCGTCACTTTGGCTCCGACGGGGCTGGAAGTTTTTCTTGTGCATCCGGCGTATGATCCCTTCGATTTCGGACTCCTGCCGGTGAAGCTGACGGGGATCGACGGCAGCAACACGGAGGGCATCGAGTTCGAAGTGGCCGCCGATCCCTTGGCGCCGACGTTCCCTGATTTTCCCGATGGTGCGTGGCGGGCGGAATTTGCACCGCCCCTGTTGTTGCCGGGACGTTACCGGATCGCGGTGGACACAGAACTCGCGTCTCCCGTCGTCATTGCCGCGGATGCCGTCACGACTTTCGGGGTGCGTTTCCGCGGCGGTCAAATCATCGACATCGCGCAAGGAGCGGTCGAAGCGGCCGTCATCGAACTGGAAGTGGAACCGGCGACGATTCGCGGAAGGCTGCACGTCGCGGAGGAGCGTGCCACCCTGGCGGCGAACGTGCCCTTTGATGTCGCGGCCTGGTCGGGGCCGATCTACGACACGACCGCGGCCTCGGGAGTCTTGTTCGATTCGAACGACATCAATCCGGTCCTGAATCCCGGATTCGACATGGTCGGCACGGATGCGGACGCCGACGGGTCATTCACGGTGCAGATTCTCCCGGGGACCTACGGGGTGAAGATATTCGGTCTCGATGGCTATTTCGGCAGCAACTACACGATGAAGAACCTCGCGACGGGCGAGGAAATTGCGCTCGGCTGGCCCTATGATCACGACCCGATTCTCTACACGACGACGGGGGTCCCGATGCACATGTTTTCGTCGGAAGGGATTCCGGTCAGCTCCGGGGATGACCTGGATCTCGACCTCTTTGTGCGGAAACAAACCTACTGTGTGGAAGGTCTTGTGACGGTGAATTCACCCTACGGCGGGGAGATCCTTGTCCGCCCCAACAACGACATCGATCAGGCGATCACGGTGCCATTCAGTCCCATTTTGGGTGTTTCGTCAGGGTATTCGGCAACGTTGACGGGTGCGGGAGGGCCGGTGGAAACGGATTTCCTTGCGGGGACGGGAACGCACCTTTTGCGCTTCAAGCGCGGCATGGGCACGAAGTCATTGAGCATGTCCCACCCGTTGTTTACCTTCACGGACGGGACTTCCCCGTTGCCCATGCTTCTCGATTTTCCCGACCTTGGATTTGTCGGGGAAGGGGCGAACGCAGGACCGTTTCCATTGGATAAAACTCCGCTGGCCGCGGTGGCCATTCCGCCGTTTTCGGTTCCCGGGGTTACTGCGAACTACATTGGTGGACGGACTATCTGCGCCGAATTCAAGGGGAAGGACTCGCTCGACATGCCGGTCACGCGGTTTGTCCGGCACTTTGCGGACGCGCACGAGCATCCGGACTTTGACGGGCGATTGTTTGAAGGTGTCTCCGAGATGACCGGGGGTCGTGGTGACTACGATCTCTATTTCTTTCATGCCGGCGACTGGTACACGACGACCGTGAATCCCCCTGCAGGGAGCGGAGATGTGGATATCTGTTTCCGTTTGCGGAGCGAGTGGGGATTGGCCGACGGCGGACCATTCGGTGTGCCGCCGCAACCGACATACACCTTGAGAGTTCGCGCCGTGAGCGATGCGGATCCGGAGTTTGATGTTGAGGGACTGACGATGGATTTTGACGGGACGACGACGAGCTTGACGACGATCGACGGCTGGCTGTCCGTGCCTGGTTTTTCGAGCTTTTTTGCGCCCAAGAACCTGGGCGGAGCACCTTCTATGTTCTGGTTGCCGACGACGGGAACTGCGGCGGTGCCTGGATTTGAAGTGGACGTGAATACGACGGGCCCCACGCCAATTGTCAGTGTCCTGATTCGCATGGATCGCGGAATGGCAGTGAAAGGTCGCGTCGTGCACAAGGATTTTCCCGAGCGGGGAATCGTGGGCGCGAGTGTCGCCATTCGGAATCGGTGGGGAACCTTGCTGGAAACGACATCGACGATCGAGGGTGACCTCGTGACGACGGCGGACGGGGACTTTGAATTGCCGTCCGCATTGCCGAAGGCGGGAGTGATCTTCATTGAGGTGGACGCGCCGGGGTATTTGCCGTTTCGGGAGCGGTTCACGCCGGGCGATGGATCGGCGGGAACGACAGCGGGATCGACGATTGATTTTGATCTCACGGCTCTCGCCGATCGCATCCGACTGACGCCGCTTCCTAAACCGACGTTCACGTCGACACCCGAGGCCAGCTTCAACCGCAAGGGGCCATTTCTACCCGGGGTGAGCAAGAGCGGAGCGGGCGTGTTCGCGCCGGATGCCGACGTGATGATGATGTATTCGGTGGGCGTCACCCCTGCTTCGGTGCCGGTGCCATTGCGAAAATTCGACACCCCTAGCGGGGGAATTCCCAGCCCTTCGACCGAGACAGTGACCGTCACGGACAAGATCCAGGCGCTTTGGATTATTGACCCAAGACGCTGGGTGGGAACGCCTTACAAGCCGATGGCCGGTGATCCTATCGAGATCCCGTTTCCGGTTCCGACGGACGCGCTCTTCACCGACGACATCCGGGAGGTCCTGACCAATCTTCAAAAGCAGGACGGCGGTGGAGCGGACCCTCTTTGGAAAGATGTTAGTTTCGTTCGAAATCCCAGTCCTGCCTTCATGCCCTCCGGGCCGGTGACGATCACGGGTGAAATTGACTTGTCCGGGCTGCCGCCGGGCTTGTTCCAGCCATGGGTCATTGTCGAAACGCAGCGTGGTAACTACGCCGCTTTCCAACTCAAGTTCACCGGCACGGACTCGAGCAAGAACCTGTATGGTCTCGACCTCCCGCCGTGGTTGTCGGGCTTTGCAGATGTGCTCGGGACGGTCTCCGCCGTGCAGAGTGGTCTTTCGCCGGTGCAGATGGACAAGATTTTTCCCAAGGGATTGCTCCAGCCGATTCCGGAGATCGGCGGTGACATCGAGGCAACGCCGGCGGGTTTTCTTGACTACAAGTACTCGATTGGCGTGAACTTGCAGGAGGGCGGAGAGAACTCCGGGGGCGGGTTGATGGCGTTGGCGCCGGGATTTGCCGGTTTCGATGTGAATGGCGAAGTGGAGATTGCCGTGAAGGGTGCGGGGCCGGATCCAATGAAACCGGGTGAACCGACGATCAGCGTCAGTGCGGAAATAGTGGGCACGGCCGATGTCTTCGACACCGAGGACCTGATTCCGAAGTCTCTGCCGAAGGCGACGCGCAAGCGATTGGCGGAAGCGGTGAAGAAAGACCTTTCCGTCAAGGTGACGGCAGCGGGAGCGGCAAAGATTGAGGCCTTGGAGGAGCGGAAGTTGCCCCATCGCATCGGCGACAACCTCACGGCGTTGCAGCGTCAGATGTCCTTTCAGACCGACGGAGGCGTGTCCGGCGAGATCAAGGCGAATATGGGACGTTTGTTAGGGAAGGTTCCCTATATTGGACCGGTTTTCCTGACGCTGGATGAAACCGGACTCGCGAGCGTCTGGGCGAAAGTGCGTCCCGGAATGGGGGCGACGGTTACGCGGACGTTGAGTGCGCGCTTTGAGCGCGAGGTTCCTGAAGATGGATTGAACTCGATGGATGCCGGTGGGGGAAGCGTCACCACGGTCAACATCCAGATGCCCAAAGCGTTTGAAGACGACAATGCCCTTAGTCGCCGTCGCACCTTCATCGGTGAGGAGCTTCTTCCTTTCACGCCGTCCTATGATGTGGAGGCAGGCATCTGTTTCCACTACACGACGGGGGTCGAGGTGGATATTGGCAACGGCACGCTCGGTGCGAGCGCGGACTTGGCGGTGACGGGGAATGATTGTGCAATTCCGGCACTCAGCGGAGGGAAGAAACTGGGGGCATTGAAAGTCGAGTTGAACCGCTTGGGCGACTGGCCGCCGATCAAACGGATTTCGGGCAAGCTCACGGCCTCGCTCGAGGCGTTTCTCGATGCGTGGATTGTGAAAGTCGAAAAGAAATGGTCGTGGGATCTGCTTGAGGTCGATGTGCCGTTCAACACCGAGGAAAAATTCTTCCTCATCGGTCTCGATGTGACGGAGTCGGTGGATTCTCCGTTGACCGCGCCGCCCGTGGAATGGTGCGGGTTGGCACCGCATTTGATCGCTTCCTACTTTTCTCCCACCGGTTTTTCCGTGAGTCCATTCGGCAGCGGGGAGATTCTTGCCTTTCTCGATCCCGACTCCGCCGGAGGGATGATGAAGTTGAAGATCGCCACGCGTTCCGGGACCGGCAACGGGACCTGGACGGCGCCCATTGAGATTGCCAGTGCCACGGGCATCGTGGAAGTGGTCGTCGGTGAAATTCCGGGAGGCGGCCTCATGCTTGTTTGGAGCGAAGTCGGGAGTGTTGGAAGTTTTGCCCCGGTCTCGACGTTGAAATTCTCGACGAGTGCCGACGGGGTGACCTGGACGGCGCCTGCGACTCTCGGCGTGCTGGATGGCGTGGGAAATCGCATGCGTCTCTTCCCGATGTCGGGCGGGCGACTCGGGTTCGCGTGCATCGATTCGGAGAGAGGTCCCGGTTCGACATCGATTGACATCGAAGCTGCGGTTTTCGCGACGGGAAGTTGGGGACCGGTCCTAACCCTTTTTGACGACCTGACGGTTTTTGATTGGGACGTGGAGGGTCCGGGATCAAGCGGGGTGGGTCCCGCACAAATTGCTGTCTTCACGGATATCGGCGGATTGGTTTCCGCGCCATGGGATGGGACGACAACCGGTGCGCCGGAGGTGATCACGGATCCCGCGGACACGGCGGCGTTTGAGCTGGTGTCCGATGACGGCGATACCTTTATCGCGGGATTGGCAAGGGATGATGGGATCGAGTTGTTCAAAAAAAGCAGTGGAGGCGCGTGGGCATCGCTCGGAGAAGTGATTGACGGAATTCCGGTGTCGGATTTCACGCTCACTCATGTTGCCGGGACTTCCGCGCCCTCCGAGTTTCTCCTCACGTATGCGGAAGGTGGCGGAGACACCAAGATCGGCGTCCTTCGAATCGACGAAATGGGGACGGTTCTCGCCGGGCCCGGGTTCATCCTTGATGAGGCTTCGACGACCTATTCGCAGCTCATGGCTCTGCCGGGATCGGTCGGCGACGAAGGGACGTTGTTTGCGCTCTCGGACAACAATGGCGAGTTCGAGCTACGGGCCTTTGAGTTCGATTCGACGGGTGCGCTTTTCACTGATCGTGATGCGGACATGATGGATGACCGCGCCGAGTTGCTCATCGTCGATTTTCTGACCGATGACACACTGACGAAGATCGATCAGATTCTGCCGCTCGACGATTTCGATCTCGACCTTTTCGGCAACAAGGTGGAAATCGATGCGGAAACGAACCCGACAGATCCGTTGAGCTTTCCGGGACAAGTGGTGAACATCGAAGTCGGAACGGCGGATTGTTATGAGTTCGGGTCGGTGCCGGGCGGGTTCCTCCTGACGAGGGGCGGGGGATGGTTCTGTTCCATTGACCGTGAGTTATACGATCTCTGGAACGGCGACCAATGGCACGGACTACGACATGCTTTCGGGGTCGGCGACCTTCCCGGCGAACATCTTTGCCATGAATGTGTTGGTGTTACCCAGTGGCGATGCGCTTCCAGAGGGCGATGAAACGGTGGTCATGACGCTGGCGAGTGGTGCGGGATACACGCTGGGAGGTACGACCAGCGCGACGGTCACGATTCATGACCTGCCCTTCGACAACTTCCGTTTCACTAACTTCACCGCGGCGGAATTGGCAAATCCGCTCATTTCCGGTCCCCGCGGCGACGGCAGCGACTCGGACGGGAATGTGGTTTTCATTGAATACGCGACGGGTCGCTCGCCGAGTGTCTCTGAACCGTCGGCCATCACGATCACGACGATTGAGAACCTTGCGGGAGATCGATTTCCGGCCGTCATCTACCGCCGCCTTGTTAATGCCACCGATGTCGTCTACGTCGTCGAGCAATCGGACGACCTTGAGGACTGGAGTGCGGTGGATGTGGACATGCTCGTCGAAGAGTCGGTCACCAGTAACGGGGATGGGACGGAAACTGTCGTCGTTAGAACCACGGAAGCCATCACTTCCGGCAACCCACGGAAATACCTGCGCGTGTTCATGCAGGGGTTGGGAGGCTAGTTAGGATTCGTTCAAGACCCATTTCACCCGGTATTGGCAGGGTTCTTCGATGGGTTCGACCGCTTCGATGCGCACGATGGGGGCGTCACTGCCTTGTCCTGTTCCAATAACGGCGCTGTCATAGAGCACATCTTTCCAATCGCCGAGTGTTGTGGCCTTTTGCAGGAAAATGGTCATGGGGACGATATTCCTTGTATTGAAAGTAAATTGAACGTGGCGATCTCCATTCTGCCTGGTGTTTGTAGATAGCCTTGGCCGGACGACCGTCGGAACCGGGGAGAAAGGATCGAAATTCCGGAACATGGAAAAATAGATAAGGTTGGCATATCCGTCGCCATTGGAATCCGCGTCAGGTCCGCTAATGGCGTCGTCGGCTGCGTCTGCCGGAGAAAAATTGCGATTCCGCCACCGCTCATAGGTGTCTTCCACGCTGATCTGGATGGAATCCCTGACAACGTTTCCCACGCTATCCGTTGCAGAGACGACGACGGTGGCGTTACCGGTTTGATTGTCGAGGACGCCGAGGCGGAGGATGTTCCCGTTGATGATTTCGTCATCGATGAAGAAAGAGTCGGAGTTACTCTCAATGGCGAAAGTCAGATTCGTGTCTTGGCCTGCGTCTGCGGAACTTATCGGTTCCATGGACACCGAGGTGAAGAAAATCAATTCATTGAGTGTTGGTAATCCTGTACCGTCAAAGCTGTTGAATACGGGCGTATCCGAAAAATTGGGACCTAAGATGCCGGTAAGATCATTGATTGGAAAGATTCCTGGATTGTTGAATGTCTGTGCGTTTGCGAACGTGGATTGAGTTACCCGGCCGAAAACAGTGAAGCCGCTGTTCTGGTTATCCAAGTTGTCTCCGTTTTCCCCCATATTGACGAACCATTGGCTGGTAGCGCTATTTGGAAAACCCGCGACTTTTGCATAAGCGACGGTCTGGGGTGTATTGGAAATGCCGAACTCGTTGGGAATGGACGGATCGGTTGGAATTGATTCCACAAAACCCGACTGCGAATTGAAGAAGTGTGCGCCTCCCTGGACGATGAAACCAGGGACGGAGCGATGGACGACCGAATTAAGATAGTCGCCGTCGGTGACATAGGTCAGAAAGTTTGATCTGGAAACTGGTGCACGGGTTGAAAACAAGGCGATATCCAAGACCAATGGATTTCCACTGCTGGAAAAATTGCTCGAGAATCTGACGACCGAATTGTCGATGGCCTCCATGCCGAAGACATGGTTCAGATTGATCGTCGTGTCAGGATCACCGACGAGCACATCGACGGACGCGGGATTGTTCAATACCGGGAGGAATTGCCCGGGCAACGGTCCTGCCAAGAGGACGAGCATGGCTGCGAGTGAGGGGAGTCGCATCGGGTGGGAACTTGCCAGATAGCTTCGCGAAGTAAAGCCTCACCATGCGATCAATCCGCGTCGAGGAGGCGCCACTTGGCTTCTTCGGAGAGCAGATCGGAATTGCGGAGCATAGGGGTGTAGGTTTCGCGGTCGAGATAGAGGAGCCGACGGGCCGTGTTTTCGAGGGTCATCGCCCGGCGATTGGGTTCTTCGATGGATTGCGACCATTCCCAGGCGCTTTCGGGATCTTGTTGGACGATTTCGCCGACGAAGTTTTGCACGGCACGGTCACGAACCGGGCCGGATTCGAATTCCTGCAGCCACTCGGAAGCCGCGTAGGGATCGCGGTCGGCGAGGGTATCGACGATGGAAGCGATAGCATGCATGTGTTCGTCACTTCCGGCGGGGAGACCTTCCGCCCAGTCCCGAGCGGCTTCCATGTCATTGCGCGCCCAACTTCCGGCGATTTCGTAGTAGGCGTTTTCGCGGACGCGGTCGGATTCGATTTCATCGACGCGGGCGAGAGCGTCTGTTGGAGAAGTATCGCTCCAGCGATCAATGATGTTCTTGAGAAACTCGTCGCGTCGCTCGCCGGTAGAAAGGTTTTCCGTTGCCCACTCCATGGCGCCGTCGGGATCGGATTCTCCCCAACGCCAAGTGGTTTGCCGGATGGCGTTGGCCATGCGGGGATTGTCGCTGAACTGTAGGAGGTAATCCGCGGCTTTGCTGGGATCTTCCCACTGCATGCGGCTGATGAATCCGAGCCGCGCTTGGTACTTCAGCTCATCATCTTCGATCGTTTCGATCCATGCTTTCGCCTCGTTCTCGTCTTTTTCTACCCATTTACGGAATGCCGAATCGAGCATGTTTGGATTCGATTCGTTGATTGCTAACTCGAGGGCGAAGGCGGTGGCTTCCTTGGGGTCTTCATTGGCCCATCCTTCAAGGAGCCTGTTCATCATTCGGTTGCGCATGGCGGTGTCGCCGCTTTCTTCCAGCCAAGCAATGGCGGCTGAGGGATCTTCCTTTCCCCAAACCCGAATCACGTTCCCGAGGCTGTCGAGGGAGACGTTCTTGTCGGGAAGTTCGAGCGCTTTTTTTGCGGCGAAGAGAGGATCATCACGTGCCCATTCCTGTAGAAATCTCACGCCCCACCAACTGGCGCCGTCGATGGTTTTGTCTTCGATGGCGGCGACGGCAAGCCGGTATGCTTGTTCCTTATCGGTGCGGGCGATGGCATCCAGGATGGAATTGTAGGAGTGATTCCGATGATCCAACTTCGAAAGTGTCGCGGCCCAGGCGAGGGCGGCGTTTGGATCGGTTTCGGACCACTGCACGGCAACGATGGTTTTCGCATGGTTGACTTGCCATTCTTCGAGTTCATCGGCGGCGGCAAACGCGCCTTCACGGTCGAGCCCGGCCCAGTGATGGAAGAGAGTCGGTAGCCATTGCCAGGAATCGGGATCGCCGTCCATTTTCTCTTCCAATTCCGGCCAAACGCTCACGAGTTCCTCCAAACTCAAGTCATAGATCGCGGCCTGGATGGAAAACGCGCGGCGAGGGCCGCGTTTGCCGTCAATGGCGGCCATGAGATTTGCGATGCGTTTTGCGGTTTGGTCTTCGTCGATTTGTTCGTCATCGCTCTCGCTCTCGACCGATTTTTTGTTGTTGGTGCCGGTGGCCCGGAGGGGACTTAGGGCGGTATCGTTCGCTGATGGAGAGTGGCCTTGATCGGATTCTGATGTCGCAAGCGGCGACGTTCCCCGGCCAGCGAGGAAGCCAATGATCAAACTGATGACAATAAGAGCGACAGCCCGGGGGTTCATTCCTTCATCAGCAAGACAGACTATTTGCGTCGTGGCAAGCTTGGTTTGGGAAGTCTGGCCGTTGAACGGGTGTTTTGATGAGTTGGAGCGCAGGGGAGGACTGGCGCGGGTTGGGAAATGCGGCGCGGGGCGCCGGGGGAGTGGGCGAGCGAGGCCGCTCGCGCTCCGGCATGGGGCGCACGGAGACTAGTAGTCCCGGCTGCCGAGGTAAAGCTCGCGGCTCAACGGGTCGTTGATGAGGAATTCGCGGGTGCCTTCGCGGCGGACGACGCCTTCGAAGAGGAGGTAGGCGCGGTCGACGATGTCGAGGGTGTCCTGGACGTTGTGGTCGGTGATGAGGATGGCGAGGCCGTCATGGCGGAGTGCTTCGATAATCTCCTTGATCTCTTCGACGGCGATGGGATCGACGCCGGAGAAGGGTTCGTCGAGCATGAGGAGTTTCGGATTGGTCACCAGCGAACGCGCGATGGTGAGGCGGCGTTTTTCACCGCCGGAAAGCGTGATGGCCGTGTTTTTGGCGAGCTTTTCGATGCCGAACTGCTCCATGAGGGCGTTGCAGCGTTCCTTGCGCTGCTTGCGATTGAGTCCCGTCTGGGTTTCGAGGACGGCCATGATGTTGTCCTGCACGGAGAGCTTTCGGAAGATCGATTCCTCTTGCGGGAGATAGCCCATGCCGAGGCGGGCGCGCTTGAACATCGGCTCGTGGGTCATGTCCGCGCCGTTGAAGACGACGCTGCCACCATTGGGCTGGATGAGACCGACGATCATGTAGAAGGAGGTGGTTTTGCCCGCGCCGTTAGGGCCTAACAAACCTACAATTTCACCTTCGCGCACGTTGATCTCGACGCCGTTCACCACCGCACGGCCGTCGTAGACTTTCTTCAACCGGTGCGTGTGCAAGAGCATGGCGCCGACCTTGGGGGCTGTCGGCAGAGCGGTGGTGGTTTTCTTCTTCCGTTTGGCCTTGTGCCGGATGATCTGCTCGTCGCCGTTGTCCGAGACGGTGGGTTCGGGTTGGCGCGCCACGACTTTCTTGGCGGGTTCCGCTGCGGGTTTCGGAGTTTCCTCAGGCGCTTCGGCGGATGGTGGTTCTGCGGGTGGAGCTGCGGATTCGGTTCTTTCGTCCAACGGATCGTCAGCGCCGTGGGCAACGAAAGCTTCTTCGTCCTCTTGCACGTACTCTTCCGGAGGCGGGCTGGTGGGGTTGGCCGGATCGACGGATGGCTTGCGCTTGATCGGTTGCGGCGTGATACGCGGCAACGTCGGGTCGTCCTTTGGGACAAGGGAAATTCTCCGGTTTTTCGGAGGCTTTCTTTCGGGAGGCTCGGACAAAATGGGCGGATTAGTTGCGGGCGCGCAGGATGTTCAGTTTTGCCCCATCGGGGAGACGGGCAGCGCCGTTTTGTGGAAGGATAATCCTCTCTCCTTCAAGCAAGTTGTCTTCTCGTTGAACTTGCGCTTCACCGATCAAGACAACGTCACCATTGTCGCCGTCGTATTCGAGTCGCTTGGCTTTTCCAATCTCCAATTTGTTTTGCAAGATACGTTGAACGGTGACTTCGCGTCCGGTCGCAATTGCCTTTTGCAGGCTTTCGTCAGCGACGTCTGAGTCGGGTTGTGCCGGCGGCGCGTTTTCCTCATTGTTGGTGGCGTCAGGACGGAGGAAGATAGTGAGTTCGTCGCAGTCGATTTTGAATTCCGGATGATCGACAAATACAATCTCTTGGAAAATGGCAATCGGTCCCGCGCTTTGACCAGGGAGCCGTTTTCCCAGTTCCTCGGGGTTCTCCGCAAAGATGGCACCTCCCGTCGAGGTGATATTGATTTCCTCGATGTTTTTCTTCCGGCGCGCTTCCATTTCCGCGAAAGTGTAAGGGGTTCTTCCTGGTGCGGGGCCGTGACCTTCGATGGGTGTTCGTTCACCGTTCCAGGCGACCTGCGTGGCGTCGGGCAGTTTGATCGATCCGCCGCCGACGGCGGTGAAGGTGACGTTGGCGAGGGCGCGGCCTTCTTCGGAAATTTCCGGGGGAGTATCTCCGGTGCGTGCCTTGAGTTTGCGGGCGACTTCACTCTCCTCGATGCGTTTGATTTCGTTCGGCGCGAATTCGCGGGCGCGTTTCATGAATTCGTCCGCGTTGAGGCGGGCAGACTCCGAATCGCTGGGAATGCCCTCGGCAAGGCGCTTGGCTTCGGCTTCGAGTTGTTTGTCGAGTTTCCCCTCAAGGGCCTTGTTGAAAGCTTGCTTCAACTCGTTGGTGTTGGGAAGGTTTTCGGCGGCTTCCTGGACTTTGGGTGAACTCTTCTTCAGTTCGTCGAAGCGGCGTTCGAGTTCCTTCGAGGAGAAGCGTGGTTTCTTGGCCTGTGCGTCGGCGACGGTGGGAATGGCGAGGCCGGCGAAGAGAATAGCGATTGCGAGGATAGTCGGAGATTTCATCGGATGTTGATCTGCGGAAGTGGCGGTTTTTCGTTCTCGGGCGCGGAGTCGCTTTGGATTGGTGTGCTTGGCGAGCGCTTTCGTTGAAAATTATAGATGGTCATTTTTGTTTTTCCGGTCATGCGCCCGAGTCCGCGCCGGGTGTCGAAGTCCATGGTTTCGCCAATGAGAACGAAATCGCTGCGCCGGATAATGGCTTCTTCATCGGTGGAAAGGACGCCTAGGACCGTGTGGTAATTCGCGTTGATGAGGTCGATCTGCATCTTGTCCGATTGGTCTTCGGCTTTCCCAAGAACTTCGATATCGACATCAACCATGTCGAGGTTTTCGCGGGCGGTGTCGACTGGAGTGAGTTCGCCGACTTTGAAAATGAATTCGAGGTCGCCGCTTGTGCCGTTGTAGAGAGGGAGGCGGACGCCCTTGTTGGTTTTGCCGACAGGGAGGAGTTCGAGGCCGCGCATTTGTGGTGCGGGTTCTTCTTCGGTTTCGGACTTGGTCTCGGCGTCGCCGTCTTTTCCGGTTTTGGACTCTTCCGAGTTCGTCTCGGTTTTTGCGTTTGCCGATGCGACTGCATTTTTCTCGCTGGCATCCGCCGCATCCGTTTCGTTATTGGCAAGCGCGAAGCCCGCAGCGGCGAAAACCAGCGTGAAGGCGACGACAACGGAATTGTAGTAGGGCATCCCTCTAAGCTTCATCATGGGCAGCGTGGTGGATTTTTCGGAGCCGCGTGAGCACGTCTTTCAACGCGTCGAGCGGCACTTGATTGGGCCCGTCGGAAAGAGCTTGGGCCGGATTTGGGTGAGTTTCCATAAAAATTCCATCGACGCCTGTGGCGACTGCCGCGCGGGCGAGAACGGGAGCCAGTCGTCCATCCCCGCCGGAACTTCCGCCAAGGCCCCCCGGGCGTTGCACGGAATGGGTGGCGTCGAAGATGACGCGGGCACCGAGTTCGCGCATCCAGACGAGCGAACGCATGTCGGCGACGAGCGTGTTGTAGCCGAAGCTGCTGCCGCGCTCGGTGAGGAGAATGCGATCGCAGCCGGAGTCGCGGAGCTTGCTGATGATGTGCTCGGCGTCCCAAGGGGCGAGGAATTGGCCTTTTTTGACGTTCACAGCTTCGCCGGTTTGGGCGGCGGCGACGAGGAGGTCGGTCTGGCGGCAGAGAAAGGCGGGGATTTGCAGGAGATCAATGGTTCCGGCGGCGGCCTCAGCTTGTTCGGGGGTGTGAATGTCAGTCGTGACGCCGACGCCGAATTCGTCCTTCACCGCTTTCAGGAGGCGGAGTCCTTCGTCGAGTCCGGGACCGCGGAAAGAGTCGATGGAGGTGCGGTTGGCCTTATCGAAGGAGGCTTTGAAGAGGAAGCGGACGCTGGCTTCGCGGGCTATTTCGATGGTGCGCCTGGCCGTATCAATGAGGAAATCCTCGGATTCAATGACGCAGGGGCCGAGGATGAATACCGGCTCTTGCCCATCAAATCGCGTCCCTGCCACATCGACCGCGGGCAAATCAGCTGGATTCTGTTCGCTCAAATAAAGTAACTAAGATAATTTAATAATTGTTCAAGGCAACCAAAGCTGAGTGAGATTGCGAAAAGCGCGGGCTTTAGGTAGTTTAGAACACGTGGAAGGGCGACTGTTCGCGGGTTTTCCGCCTAATTTTCTTCCTTCTGCCGCGTAACGATAATAACGAAAATTCACCACGATGGAGCCCCCAAAGCCAGACGCTTCCCCGCCCGATCCAGATGGAGCCATGCCGTCTCCTGACGGAATTCCTGAGCCAGATGTTTCACCGCCAGAGCCAGATGCCGGTCCGGCGCCTGAGCCCGACGTCCGTTCAGATAATCCTGCGCCCGATCCGGATGCGCCGGTATTGGTCGCTGCGTTGTCGCCGAAGGGGAATGTGAAGGCCGTCAATCCCGCTGAGTTGCGCGAAACGGAAAAGGCCGTGCAAATCGCCGGAGGGCACCTCGATGTTTTAACGGCAGATGCAAAAGCAAAGCAGCAGGCGCAGACGCGAGCGACGGCGCTCACGGTGGCGGTCATCCTGCACGCGGTGATTCTCTTCGGGCTCGCCTTCTACGTTGTTTCTGAATTGAAGGAAGATCCGCCTGAACTCACGGTCGCGGCGACGCAAAGCGCTGTGGATTCCGTCGTCGAGAAGGAAGAGTTCAAGGAGATGGTTCAGCAGAAGCCAATGCGACCTTCGTCGAAACCGAGTTCTCTGATCAGCGCGATGGCACAGTCGAGCGTCGCGGTTCCCACGAGTTTCACTTTGGATACATCCACGCCGACGATTGGAATCTCGAATGACATCGGATTCGGAGGCGCCGGTCTTGGCGGTGCAGGGATGTCCATTCCGACCGTGATGAAAGGCCGTTGCGACGCGGCGGACCGTGCGAAGCGGCTCAGTTCCGCAGGAGGGGATAGCAAGCATGATCGTGCGGTGACACGGGCATTAACGTGGTTGCAGTCCCAGCAAAAAGAAGACGGTTCCTGGGGGAACAACTTCCCCGTGGCCATGACAGGACTGGTGCTTCTGGCCTACAGTGGGCGATGTGAAACCGTCGACTCCCCGAACTTCGGCGACACCGTCGTCAAGGCCATCACCTATCTGGTGAACAAGGCTCAGCAGGACGGTGGAATGATGATTTCCACCGGCGGCGGAACCACTTCCTACGAACATGCCATTGCTACCTATGCCTTGGCCGAAGCTTACTCTTTGAATAAAAATGCCCGACGGAAGTATCCGAAGATCTCCACAGTCCTTACTCCTGCGGTTCAGCACATTCTCGCCGGTCAGACTGATCGCGGAAGTTGGATGTATTCCTATCAAACCAACAATGGCAATGACCTTTCTGTGGCCGGCTGGAATATTCAGGCGTTGAAAGCCGCAGAACTTACGGGTCGGCCGTTCCAGGGATTGATGTCCGCGAAGGCGAAAGTGAAGAGTTATCTCGCGGAGGCGGAAGTGGACAACGGGAATTGGAAATACCGGCTTGAGGGTGATGAACACCAAAACGGGAAAGCCAGCCTTATTGGAGTGGGTATCCTTTGCTCCGTGATGATGGACTAGAAACCGAAGCACGCGCGAAAAGGCTTCGACACGATCATGGACCAGGCACGGAATCGCCAACGGGAGATTAAACCTTACGAATGGTATTACTACTCGCAGGCAGCGTTCCAAGAAGGCGGAAGCACTTGGCGAGAATACAATCGTGAGTTTCAGGAAACTGTTCTCGAGCGCCAACAGGAAGCCGGGAATTGGGGACCCTCCACGACTGGGCACTCGGCGGATCGGGTCGGTGACGACATTCTTATTTACGACACGGCGCTCTGTACGCTCATGCTGGAGGTCTATTATCGCTACCTCCCGGCCTCTGACGTGAAGAATTCGGAAACGTCGAATCTTCCCTAAGCGGGTTGTGCGTCGAGAGATTGGAATGCGTCCGAAGTCGCCATCGTTGTGATGGTGGCTCCGCGGTCGGTTTTCTTGAGGAGTCCTGCGAGGACGCCGCCGGGACCGAGTTCGATGAATTCCGTGTCGTCTTCGGCCAGCAGAAGACGCATGGATTCTTCCCAGCGGACAGAACCGGTCACTTGCGCGGCCAGAGTTTTGCGAACGTCTTCCGGCGATTCGGTGGCGCGGGCCTCGACGTTGCAGATCACGGAGAAGTTGGACGGAGAGATTTCGGTGCCTTCGAGCGCTTCCGCGAGTTTCGTTTCCGCGGAGTTCATGAGACGAGAGTGATAGGCGCCGGCGACCTGTAGTTCGATCGCGCGGCGGATGCCATGCTCCTTGCTCTTTTCGATCGCAGACTGGATACCGGGCTTTGAACCGGAAAGAACGATTTGCCCTGGCGCATTGAAGTTGGCCACGTCCACGTCGACGGCGGCAGCCAACTCGCGGACCGCACTCTCCTCGCCGCCGATCATCGCCGCCATGGTCCCTTCGGTTTCTTCGCAGGCGGCTTCCATAAATTGACCGCGTTGGGAAACGAGTCGTAGTCCGTCTTCAAACGAAAAGGTGCCCGCGGCCGCGTGTGCGGTGAGTTCGCCAAGCGACAAGCCGGCGGCGGCGGTAACTTCCAAATCGGGACGCTGTTTTTTGAGTAACTCGAAACAAGCGAGTCCGTGGACGTAAAGGGCAGGTTGGCAGCGCGAGGTGCGGGTGAGTTCTTCTTCCGGTCCTTCGAACATCACCTTCGTGAGGTCGAACCCGAGCACCTCGTTCGCTTTGGCAAAAAGTTCGGCGGCTTCGGGGAAGTCGTTCGCGAGATCTTGGCCCATTCCCACCGATTGCGCGCCTTGGCCGGCGAAGAGGAGGACGGTGCGGGAAGTTTCAGGCATCAAGTGGTTTCGTGAGGAAGCGGATTCCATTCCTGAATCCGATCGGCGGCCTTGGCAACTGCGATTTTCAGGAGTTCGCCCGCTCGGGCCATGGATTCCTCGACAGACAAGGTCTCGTCGGACACGGGAAATACCGCATCAAAGAGGCTGGCGAGCTGGTCTTCGGCCGCCGCGCGCCCGCAAAAACCGATCACCGGCTTCCCCGCGGCCTTGGCCATTCGCGCGATTCCTCCCGGCCCTTTTCCCATGAGCGTCTGTTCGTCGAGTTTTCCTTCGCCGGTAATCACGATATCTGCAGAGCCAATAGCCTCCTCGATGCCGAGGACATCAGCGACGAGATCGAAGCCTGATTCGAGCCGTGCTTCTCCGAAAGCGATGAGTCCGAATCCAAGTCCCCCCGCCGCGCCTGCGCCCGGCGATTCGCGGGGATCAGTATCGAGATCATGCGCGACAAGATCCGCGAGATGCCGCAGCCGGTTCTCAAACCGTGCGGCTTGATCGGCGGTCACGCCCTTTTGCGGGCCGAAAACGGCAATGGCTCCGCGCTCGCCGAGGAGCGGATTATCGACATCGCAGGCGGCGACGATCTCAGGCAAGTCTCGCTCTAACGAATACACAATTTCCGTCACCGTATCGAGGGCAGCCGGCAAGTCCTCCACGGGAGTTCCCTCTGCGTCGAGAAACTGAAATCCCAAGGCGCGTGCCATGCCCGAGCCACCATCATTCGTCGCACTTCCGCCCAAGCCGACGATGATCTTGTCAGCACCCGCGTCCATGGCGGCGGTCATGAGTTGTCCTGTGCCGTAAGTCGAGGCGGCCCACGGGTCGCGGTCTTCTTCGGGAATGATCGCGAGTCCGGAAGCGGAACTCATTTCGAGCACGGCAAGCGTCTCGTCTTCCGTCGCAATAAGACCAAAGCCAGCTTCGACATCGCGTCCAAGAGCATCGGAAACCGTGCACGGCACCCAACGTCCACCGAGCGCATTCGTGAGAATCTTTGCGGTTCCCTCGCCGCCATCGGCAATGGGGAGGACTTTGGATTTCACACCCGGAACGCGCGCCTCGAGTTCACCGGCGATCGTCGATGCGACGACGTCCGAGGCGAGTGAGCCTTTGAACTTGTCGGGTGCGATAAGGATTTTCATGCCGGTTTTCTCCATTCCACTGAAAACCGAAAGCTGGAAACAGAAAACTTCCTAAATATCCCGAAGGCTCAATCGCTCGTTGCGAGCGCCGCAGGACGGACACTCCGGAAGTTTCTCGCGGGTGGCGTCTTCGTAGGGCACGCCGCAGATGTTGCAGACGAGATGGTTGCGACGGTTGATGCGCTCCCGACGTTTGCGAACCCAGTCGTCACCCAGCCACACCGCAAAGAGCAAGCCCAGCACCAAGGTGAGGTAAAGAATGAAAAGTTGGCTGAGCGGAAGTTCGAACATGATGGACCTTTGTTACCAGCGTAGTTCCACCCAACCCCATTGAAGTTCCGCATCGGTTAATGGCGAAAATTGCAATCCTTTCACGAGCCGGTGGAGGTAACGGGCGGCGGGAGATTGTTGGCCTTCGGAGATGAGGCAATGGGCGACACGACCGGAGGCATCGACGGCGATGTAGAAGGAAGCGAAGCCTTCTTCGGGAGTATCAAAAAGGCGATCCGAGCCGGACCAATCGACGGGGACGGCGAGGTCACGTTCGCCAAGGCCACCGCCGAAAATGGAAATTTGCGGGACGGGTGCGGTGGCTGCGGGGAATTCCGGAGGTGTGTCGTCTGCGGGTTTGAACTTCGATTGCGGGACCGGCGGGAGATAAGTTTTCCCGGGCGGGAAAAGCAAAGGAAGCTCGACGGGAAGTTCGAGCGGGGGAAGGCTCTTCAACTTTGGTTCACGATTGGCAAAGAGAGGTGTGAAGCGGACTTCCACCAGGATGCCGTCGGGGAGGCGGGTTTTTGCACGGAGGCTATCATCGAGAGCGGCGACGCGGTCTTCGATTTGCCGGAGCACATCGAGAGTAGTGGGATCGCCCGCGTCGAGGACTACGAGTCGAGCCGTTGACGGAAGCGTCTGGGACGGTTCCGGGTATTTCACGGCGAATAACCAGAAGAACGCCGCGTGTGCGAAAACGGAGACGACGACGAACATCAGGAAGCGCACGTTCCAGCGGTAGCGGTGCCACGAAAATGTGAGCGATTCCCGGTCCGGGTCTGAGAGGGAGGAACTCATCGTCAGTTACGGGGACGGTGCGAGCGATGTGCTCAAGGCCACATCGACGCCCGCGCGTTGGGCGGCATTGGCGATCTCGACGACCAGATCGAGGTGGGCTTTTTTGTCGCCGCGGATGACGACTTGCGCGTTGGCTTGTTCGCCGAGACGGTCCATGCGGTTGCGCACGCCTTCGAGATCGACTTCCTCGTCGTTCCAGATGATGCGCGGGTTTTCCCCGGCGGAAATCGCGATGATGTCGGCGGCGCCCATGGACTCAAGGACGGAATGCGAGAGCGGGGGATCAACGGAAATGCCTGAACGGAAAATGACGTTCGAGTTCAGAAGGAAAAAGATGAGCAAAAGGAGAAGGACGTCGAGAATTGGCCCGACGTGGAGATATCCGGTTCGACCCGGCAGCGTGCTCTCCAATTTCATGCCTCGAGGGAAGTGTCTTTGTTAGGAACCTTGCGATCCGGAGCTGCCGGCCTTTTCGTCGGCGTCCGCGCGAAACTCGACAATGTTTTCTGTGCCGCGGTTATCGCAAAGGATGTTCACGATCTCGATTCCGGCGCGTTCCATGTCATGCATGAGAGTGCGTGCGGCGGTCACGAGATATTGATAAAGGATGTAGGCGGGGATGGCGACAACCATGCCTGCGGCGGAAGTGATGAGGCTTTGGTAAACGCCTTTTCCGAGTTGCGCGGCGGTCGTTTGTCCATTGGCGGAACTGAAGGCGACAAAGGTATCGACCAGACCAATGACGGTGCCGAGCAAACCGATCAGTGGTGCGATAAAGGCGATGGTCAGCAGGACCGGAAGGTAACGTTCGAGGCGGGGAACCTCCAGTTGCCCGGCTTCCTGCACGACGGCTTTCAAGTCCTGGCGCGGAAGCTCGTGGCGGATGATCGCGGAGTGAACGACGCGGGCGACGGGGCCGGGGGTGCCGGCGCATTCGTGAAGAGCTTCGGCGTAGTTTTTCTTTTTGATCAGGTTGGCGAGGCCTTTGAGGAACTCACCGGCGCGGACCGTGGAGCGGTGGAAGAGGAAAAATCGTTCGAGGAAAATCGCAATCGAGAGGAGGGAGCAGGCGAGCAAGAGCCACATGAGCGGCCCTCCTTTGGAGAGGAGATCTAGTAAAATCATGAGCGGTTCCCTCGGGGGGCGGCTGGCACCGGTTTGGACGATGGAGATAACACATCCTGCCCACGGCGCAAAGGATGAATGGACGATTCGGTCTTACGAAGCGAGCGCGTCGATTTCCTTGGCGACGAGGCCGAGTTTCTCCTGCACGCCCGGCTGAAATCCGGTTTTTTCATGTTCGACGGCCACACAGGCGTCGTTGGCTTGGAAAAAACTGAGCATCGCTTTGTTCGACCGCAGCGTGAAGACCTCGGCGTCGTCGACTCCGAGGGCGCCGACCATTTTTTGCAGCGATTCGTGCGCGTCTTTGGCCTGCGATTCGAAGTTGCCGTCCGATTTCGAACTCGCGGCGATGGAGCCGTCTTTGGACAGCAGTGCGCAACCCTGGATGCCAGGAAGTTCCCCGCAAAACTCGATGACCTTGGCCGTGTCGAGTTTCTCGTCCGTCATAAACAGCGCACGCAGAACGCCTTGGCCGTCTTCTTCATCGGGAAAGGAAGCGCCGTCGAATCCGCCGGGAATGGTTGGCTCTGCGGCTGGAGATTCTTTCTCGTCTTTCTTGGTTTCGTTCCCCAAAGGAAGAGATTCAAGAGGCTCAGGCGCCGGTTTTGAGACGGAGGAGGGCACGGCGCCAGCCGCACCCCAAGGGCTGGCTCCCATCGGTGGAAGGGTGGAGCCGTTATCACCGTCGGGCTTGCCGTTTTGGTCCTTCACGGAAGCGAGAGCCGAAAATGGATTGGCTTTCTCCTTAGTCTCAGTGGGTTCGGTGGGAGCCCCGCCAAAGAGGGAACCCGTGGGTGCCGCCGGTGCTTCGGCGGCAGGTTCTTCGGATTTGGGCAATCCCGGCATCGCGACCGGGGAGTCTCCCAATTTCGGAAGCTGTGCAAAGGGAGAGGCTGCGGAATCGTCCGGCTTTTTCTCCTTGGTTGCTTCGGCGGGCGAATCGGTTTCCGGGGCCTTGCTTTCAAGCATGGCGAACGGATTGAATTCTTCCGAGGGTTCGGCGGCGGTGCTTTTCTCCGGTGCCTCCGCTTTCTCTTCGATCAACTGAGGCTGGATCTTTTCGGCGGGAATCTCGACTGGAGTGTTCCGGTCGGAGCGCGAAAACGCGGGGCGGTAACGTTCGGGACAGCCATCGACGATGTCGCTAAGCGCGAGACGGACGCCAGCGTCGTTCAACTTTGGTTCGAGAAGCGACCCCGCCAGCGACGTTTCGAGGTCGTCCGGAATCTTGTGGGGATCAAACCCAAGCCTATCTGCGGAAAGAGAAAGCATCAGCTCCCGCACGTTGAAATTCAGTGACTCGGGGAATTTTTTTGGAGCAGGCTTGCTTTCGTTTTCTTTCTTTTCCGCCTCGGGGAACGCAAATGGTGAGACCGCAGCGAGGGGGGCGCTGGCTTCTGGGGAAGTTGGCGTAGGTTTTGATTCCGATTGGGCCTGCGACCAGAATGGACTCGCTTCCGGGCTTTCCTTGGCGGGCGAATTCGCGGGAGCCGGCGCGGTCAATGAAGGCGGAGTCTGCGCGGCAGTTGTGGGTTGTAGAGCTTCGGAAAAAGGGGAAGGGACGCTTCCGGCTGTGGGAGGTGCGGCCGGCGCGGCGGCATTGCCCGGGGCTCCGCCGAAAATGGGCGGATCTTCCGGCGGCGCGGGAGTGGACAGTGGAGCAACCGCTGAAAACGGTGAAGGCGCAGCGCCCTCGGCCGATGGCGCCGGGGTGGCTACCGCCGAAAATGGACTGGCTCCGGGCACCGCGGCGGGACCGGGAATCGACGTCGTTGCAGAAGGGGCATTTTCAGCAGGCTCGAAAGGAGAAACGGCTTTCGCCGCGCCCTCATGAGTCGGAGCAGCGCCTGTGGGCGATGGCTTCGACATGCTGAAGGGCGATTCCGCCAACGGGGCGGTCGGCGCGGGTGCGGGCGAGAACGGACTCGGGGCGTCTTTTGACGCAATTTCGAAGGGACTCGCGCCCGCGGGGGAGGCTTCGGTAGGTGCTGCCATGGATGATTGGTTCGGCGGTGTTGGTGCGTGAGCGTTTTCGGCGGCGTCCTCTTTTTTGAATAATCCTTGAAAAGAAAATGCCATCGTCAGCGGGCGGAGTGATTTCGATCTGGTTTTACCGATTCAAATGGCCGCGTCGATGCACTCCGCCGCCAAAAAACAGGCTACAAACGGCAAAAAATTTGTCAATTAACATTAATAGTTAAATTAACCGAAATAAGTGGAGCGACTGACTGCAATTCGCAGAAAAGCCCTGAAAAATTAAAATTTCCAGAGATTTGGCCCTCCAAAGCAGGATTTCGTTCGAAATCGGGGCTCCAAATCGCCGGAATCTCCCGCTCGGGCTCAGAGATTGGGATCCAGGTCGATCCCGTATTTCCGCATCCCGACGACCGTCAGCCAATACAGGAAAACGGTCAGGACGATGCCCGTGCCCAAAGCGAGAGGGAAGGCCGCCCCGCGATTCATCAAAAACGGGATAAGGAGAAACATCGGCAACGTCGGGAGGACATACCAGAACGTGTAATAAGCGTGGTCGGCGATTTTGCTCGACTCCGTCTTCTCCACAAACATCCAGATCATCACGAGAGTGGTGACAAGAGGAAGCGCCGCGACGAGGGCGCCGACCTTGTTGTTGAGCTTCACGATCTCCGAAACCGCGTAAACGATTCCGGCCGTGAGGAGGATTTTAAGGACGGGGTGCATGAGTCTTTATCTTCGCGCTGGACTCGCCGTTTGGTCAATCTTCAACCGTGACGAGTCGATAGACGTGACGGTCAAAGTCGTGGTTGGTTCCGAACAACGTCGCCACCTTTTCGAATTGGCCGGACTCTTCGAGGAGCTTCACTTCGTTGGGATAAAGTTGGTTGGTGAGTCCCCATTGTCCAAATTGCACATACAGCGGCACGCCGCGTTCGCGCGCGAGAGTAATCACACGTTCAAGACTCTCCATCGACTTGATGCGAATGATCCACGGATCGTAATTGCGCGTGTACATCTGCATGCCGGCGTGGAGCGCTTCGGGAGCGGTTTCGGCATCAGGAAGAATTCCTTCGTAAGCCATCTCCGCAGCCTCGCGGTTCTTTTCCGAAGGATGGACGATCAACGCCCGCAAAGTGGAAGCATTGGCTGCGCCATAAAGCGTGATCAGTCCGATGGCCATAGGAACCGCGAATCGCCCGCGTGCCCAGCCGGCGATTCCCAATGTGGCTAACAAAACCACCATTGGTGTAAAGAACGTGAGGTAGTGATTAAACCAACTGACGCCTTGCGCCTTGCTCGCATAAAACGCGACCGGCGAAGCGAGGAGAAGCGGCAGCGCGATCCACCAGTAGCGCCGACCTTTCGTTAGTAAAAACACGACTCCCACCACCGAGCCGAGGAGTAATCCGCCCGCGACGCCGAGGCAGGCGAATTTGACGACGGTCGAAGGGATATCCGCGATACCGGGCAGGAATTCGGAGCCACCCGCGGGCATGCGGGCGGTCGTGAGATAAGACCAGAGTCCCTTCGCCTTTTCCCATCCCATCTCGGAATCAGGCGCGGGTCCGCCATCGCCCATACGCGTTTTCATTTGGAGATAGTTGGGCAGGAAAAGGAACAAAAAAGCCATCCCCGCCGTGACCGACGCGGCGGTCAGGCGCCATCGTGTGCCGATTTGTTCCGCGCTCGTCGACTTCCAAGCGGCGATTCCGATAAAAGCGAAAGCATTGAGGAGAACAAAAGTGAACGCCCACGTTGGATACGCGTAAAGCATTCCAAATTGGCAAAGGGCAAAGAGCATCCAGCGCGGCCACGACGGTTTGTCAACGGCCCGAAGCAAAGTCCACAACATCGCCATGGCGAAGAACGCACTCATGCCATAACCCCGCGCCTCCGAACTCCAACGCACAACCATTGGCGAAAGGGCAAGCAGGATGGGCGCGGCGATAACGGCGCCTTTCCCGCCGCCAAGTCGATGCACGACAAGCGGAGCAAGCAAGATCATTCCAAGTCCGGTCAATAGGGAAGGAAGACGAATGCGCCATTCCGAAAAAAGCCTTCCGCCCGCGGCATCGACGTGTGATTCCCTGTTATTGAAAATCCGCGCGGTGATGGAGTAGAGCGGGTGATTGTTCGGCGTGCGGTATTCCCAAAGCGTGTCCGCCCAAGTAATTTCACGGTGTCGCAACCGCTCGCCAAAGTCATCGAAGCGACCTTGTTCGTTGGCGCGCTTGTATTGACCCGCGATGACGCGGCGGACGGTTGTCGCCTCGTCCTGCCAAAGCGAGTGACGCAGCCGTGGCGTTGCCAACAAGAGTAACAACAGGCACCCCACACCCCCGGCGATCCAGGCGGCTTTCGGTGTCTTGATTCCGGCGGGCGCGAAGTCCCATCGACGGTCGGTAAATGCGCCGATTAATGCCATCACCAGCGAGATGCCCGCGCAAGCCGCCGCGGCAAACCACATTCCGGTCACGCCAAATTCCGCATTCACCGGATCGCGATCCTCGGATTCCGCGAAGGCGATTCCGGCTTCGCCGGGCTTCTCTCCCCAAATCAGATAGGCGCCAAATCCTAAAGCGAGAGCGAGAAAGAAAACAACGGAAGGTGTGATTCGGGGCCGCATCGGCGGCCAAAGTAGCACACCGCGCCTCGGCGGCTAATTCAGCGTCGCCAACTGTCGCGGGCTCAACCACGAAGCTGCGAGTTTGGGATTACTGCGGGCGAACGCGTTGACCTTCGTGGCCTGGGTTGGCGACAAATCGAGGTTCTGGAATTGGGTGCCGGGGAGTTGGCGTTTTTGGTCGGACTTCTTCGCCGCGCGATAGGAATCAGTTAGGGCTGCGTGCTTGAGGCGGGACTTGGCGGCGACGACGGCGTCTTCGGTCGTCGTGGTGAAAACCTTCTGCGCGCAGTCAAAGGACTCTGCTTTTTTGGTCAGCGTTTCGAACGGTAGTTTTTCCCGGTCAAAGCGCACGAGCGTGACTTCGCGGCCGTCTAACCATCCGGCTTCGGTGGTGAGGACGCCATCGATTCCGCCGAGCCGTTGCTCACCGGTCCAAAAACACAACATGGCAAAGGCGGCCGTCCCGACATCCGAAGAAGCGGTCGAGGAGAGAGCGCGAAGGTAGTTGGGAACGGGCTGGCCGGATTTCTCCAGAGCCGCCACCATGCGGGCGGCGAGTGCGGGCGTCGTCCACACGCGATCGCGGCGAGGGATGATGTCTTTCCCTTCGGCGTCGAGGAAGCGCACGACCTGGTAGTTCCACGCCGGTTCCTTGTAGCGCTTCAGGATTTCGGCGTCCTTGCCGCCGGAATTGTTGTGGACAAGGACAGGTTCAAAGAGCGTTTCGATGGCTTCGACGATTTGTGGGTTTGTCAGGACCGTTTGCCCGAAATCACGACATCCCTGGCAACCGGGAAGTTCCTGGAAGAGGATGAAGACGGGTTTTCCGGATTCTTTCGAGGCGGCGAGTGTCCCTTCGAAGTCGCGGCTCCAGCTAACGTCGCCGATTTCGGGTCGATTTTTTTCGTGTGACCGAAGAAATGAGGGAAGGAAAAGGAGAACGACAAAGGCAAGGCCGACGGAAACGGTGACAAGGGACTTCATGCAAGGTGGGAGTCCCGAACCTCTCGCGGAATTCCCGTGCGCCGTCCATGCTCACGCTTCGCACACCATCCGCAACTGCATTTCGATCATGTCTCCGACCATGTGGCCGGCGAGGCGGTGGAAGAATTTTCCGGAGCCGTAGATGACGCCCCAGGCAGTGCGGTCGAACCCGAAGGCGGCTTGGGCGGCGGCTTGTCCGTCGGGAGTCAGACCGCTGACGGCGGGGAAGGAAAGGGGATTGGTCACTCCCTTCAGGCTGAGGTCGCCGCCGATCTCGATGTTGGGTTCGCTCGGTGCGGCTTGGGGGAATTCGGTCACTTCATTGATGACGAACGTCGCGGTGGGGAATTTTTCGACATCGAAAAAATCGTCGTTCTTTAAATGGTCAACCAAGACGTCATGCAGAGGATCGCCCGCGAGGTCGGTGCAGGCGATGGCTTCCATGTCGATGATAAACTCACCGCAGATGAGGCTGCCTTGATCGAACTCCAGCGAACCGCTTTGCAAGCCGAGAGTCCCCCAATGTTTATTCAGCAAATTGCGACCGAGCCACTCCACCTTCGATTCGCCGAGATCGAGATTCTTTTTGCCATGTGGCGCTGCCGGTTCTGCGGGGGCTTCGCCGTTTCCCTCGACCGGCTTGGAATCGTCGGTCCAGGATTTCAAGCCTCCTTCAAAGACACGGACGTTTGTGTAACCGGCGGCTTTGAGTTTTTCCGCGGCCACTTGCGCTTCGTGACTCTCGCCGCCGAAACCGTAGGTCACGATTTCTTTCGACTTGTCAGTGACCGCACCCGCGGCTTGATCGAGAAAGGTGACTTCAAAAACGCGAGTATTGATGGCGCCGGGAATGTGAGTCGCGTTGAAATCGTCTTCGAGGCGCACGTCGAGAAGAACGGGTGGGTTTTCGGCAGCGAGAGCGGATTCGAGGTCTTGGGTCGTCATGATGAGGTCTTATTCTTTTGTTGGGTTTAGCCCGCGGGTAGCAACAAATACGCCTAAAGGACCAGCCATGTCACGACAACGGTCCAGTAGAGGATGGGGTTTTTGTTCCGGTGAAGCGGTTCAATGAAATACGTTGTGCCGGTGAACAAATCGGGAATGACCCAGTAGAGAAAAAGCACGCCCCATATCCAATCCATTTCGAGAAAGACCGCCAGCGCAACAACCACAAGTCCGATCATCGTTCGCCATTTGAATGAGGTGGCGGGACGGGTGGTGGTGGATTCGTGGGCAGCAGAATTGGATCGGGAATTCTGCTCGGTAATGAAAAACGCGGCGCCTTGCGAGTCGTAGGCCAAGTGGTGGGCGCCTTCCGCATTCGTGTGCTCGTAACTTGTTTTTCCTCCAGCGGCGGCGATTCGCTGTTTGGCTTCGGCGGCTGAATCGACGGCGAAGAACACGCCCCAGAATTCCTTGTCGCCCTTGATCTCGTTGCTGGCGATCTGCACGGCTCCGATTTTCTCGCCGTGATGAAGAATAGACTGGCGATCGGTGCCCGGACCTTCGCTTTCGAACTGCCAGCCAAACATGCCTTCGTAAAACGCACGAACTTTCGAAAAGTCAGAGACGAAAAGCTCACTCCACATCCATTGGCCTTGCTTCGGATTCGGCGTGCGCGCCGAGGGCAGACTTCCCTGGTAGCAAGTAAACCCCGCGCCCGCCGGATCGCGAATGAGCGCGACCTTTCCCCTCGCATTCTCTTCTTCCAGCTCAACCTTGGCGCCCAATTCCCGCGCCTTGGCCACCGTCGCTTCGATGTCGTCGACGGCGATGTAGGTCATCCAGAACGACGGCATGCGAATCTTCTGGAAGAATTCCGGCATCTCATAGAGCGCCGCACAGGGATTGTCCCCGACCGCGGCATTCCAGTATCCGGCTGGCTCGTCAAAAAATTCCCATCCAAGGACCTCGTGATAGAAGGCCTTCGCTTTCGGAGGGTCGAAGGTGGAGAGATCGACCCAGACAAATTTACCATTCATAGAAATGACTCTTCGTCAGCGGCAGGCAAAGCACAATGGGATTTTGCGGGAGTCGTTCTCACTTAGGAAGCTTGGTGATTGAGTAAATGCTCTTCAGGTCCTTTGAGGTTAAAAGCCGAGCCTCCTAACGCAGCCGGCGATCACCGTTTGTTATGCGATTCGGTCACACGGTCATCGCTGTATATGCGGAAATTGGAATCATGGAGAGGTGAAACATTTGGCGGCATGGGCATTGACAATAGTTAATTTTTGTTAAATATATTCGGCGGTCGTCGGGCGGCCTCGCTTTCACTCTGAAACCACATTGACTACATGAATCGTTCCTTTTGTGCACTCATCTCTGAAACAAGTTTTGTTGGTATCACCATTTCGGTTGTTCTCTGGTGCCTCGGCGCGACAGCGTCCGGGTTTACGACCGCAGCCTCAGCCTTCCAAGCGGCAGGAGACTTTAATGGAGTGACGACATTTAGTTTCGACTCCGCTACGGACGGTAGCCCGGTCAGTTCCAGCGGAACCGAGACTTATGATTTCGGAACCGCTCCCAATGACGACGAAAACTCCGTGGTTTTCAGTGGCTCATCGAGCGCCCAGGCCCTTCCTCAGACTTTGCGCGCCCAGGCTTCCGGCACGGTGGTCAATATCGATTTCGACTCGGACTATGACGCTGACAATCAGATCGGTATCCCTGACAACTTCGTGAGCTTCGCCCAAGCGGAATTCACCGAGACGCTGCAATACGGTGGCACGGCCACGAACTACAACTCGCGTTACATACTTCAATTCACCGGGACGTTAACGGGAGATGCTTTCGCTTTCATTTCCTTGCGGCATGGAAGTAATCCGGAACAAACCTGGTTCTTCGACCAGCCGGGCACTTACAACGTTCCCTTGAACTCAACGACGTTTGTCCACGGGAATTCTCCGCAAGAGTTCCGTTTGTTTTTGAGCACGGGTTTCGACATTTTTTCCGATTCTTTTCCGCCAAGTTCCACGATTTCAGGTTCAGCCAATTTCGGCAACACGCTACAAGTTACGGGAATCGATTTGCGGGACAACGTTGGAAACCTTCTCACGGCGGACAGCGTTACGGGAAGCTCGGGATCAACGTTCAATATAGTTCCCGTGCCAGAGCCCGGAACTCCGCTCTTGCTACTCACCGTCGGTGCCGCGTTTTTGGCGAAGAGACGAAGAAAGTCTTGCTAGGGATTTCGCTGGGTCGCGGTGTAAGCCCGATCACCACAGGAAGGCCGACGGAATCGCCGTTACGCCGTTTCGAGAAAACGCCCTGACCACGAGGCGATGATGTCGGCGGCGTATTGCGAGTCGGCGGCCTTCATCAAAAGATGGTCGGCGGGATCGAGGGAAATGAAACTCTTCGGGTGCTTGGCTGCGGAGTAAATTTCGCCAGCGTGGTCAATGCTCACGGTCTGGTCGACCGGGGAATGCATGATGAGCAGGACACCCCGCCATTGGCCGAGCGCGGCGAGGACGTTTTGCGAGGTGATGTCCTCGATGAATTGCTTTTTGATCGTGAACTTGCGGCCGCCGAGGGAGACCTCCGCTTTGCCGTCGGACTCGATTTTCGGGGCATCGTTTTCGAAAAGATGTTTCACGTGCCCGGGGTCTGAGGGCGCGCCGATGGTGACGACGCCTTTCACGCTTTCAATTTGCGCCGCTGCGGCGAGGACGGCCGCACCGCCGAGGCTATGACCGATGAGAAGCGAGGGTGATTCGTGTTGTTTTGTAAGGAAATTGGCAGCGTCGACGAGATCCTGAACGTTCGAGGAAAAGTTCGTGTTCGCGAAATCGCCATCGCTACTGCCCAATCCCGTGAAATCGAAACGGAGAACGGCGAATCCTTCGGCGGCGAGGCGGCGACTGATGCGGCTGGCGGCGGCGATATCTTTTCCGCAGGTGAAACAGTGGGCAAAGATGGCGAAAGCAACGGGATCGCCGACGGGAAGTTCGAGCCGCGCATCGAGGGCCTCGCCGTCGCGATTGGTAAAGGTGACGCGCTCGGTTTCCTGCTTGGTGCGTTTCGGAGTCTCGCCGAGCCCGGCATTGATCTTTTCGCGAGCGTTGAGCCCTTCGATCCAACTGACCGGAATGGCTTGCTTTCCGTGCTCCGCGCCAAGGACGGCTCCGATGAGCATGCCCCGCGCCGCCGAGTCGCCGCCCGCCATCGTGTTTTCTATGAGGGCTTCCTCGAACGAGTGACCGTGCTTCAGGAGGACGAAGACCGCTGCCGCGAATGCCTCGTCCACGTGGCAGGTGAGGCCGAGTTTCTGCAATGCCGGGCCTGTGTCCGTGCCGTCCTCAACCAATGCCTTGGCCTTGGCAAACCAATCGGCGACCGGCGTGTCCGCGTAGCTTCGTGTTGACTCGGCATCAAGGGCCGCCGCCGTCGTTTCTCCGTCAAGCACACGACAAAGGACGCGCGAAAAGAATTCGGCACTATCGACGACCTGCGCGTCGGCATGCGTCATCGCGGTTTGCGTCCGCGCCGCGAGGACAATGTCGTCGACCGGTTGACCGGCGAGCAAACGCACCACCACGCCCAACCGCGAAGCACCGGCAAGATCATTCGAGTCGGAGCCGCTTTCCGTGGGAGGGAGACCCTGGGCAAAGTTTTCGAGTGTGCCTTTCGTCGCCCCGTCGACGTAGCCCGAATACCCGGGCCACATGCCCTTCCACGCATCGGCGAAAGCGGGGAGATCAAAGGCGCCCGCTTTTTGCGATTCGAGGAGGACGAGCGTTTGATCGCCGTAGTGGGTGAAGTCGCCCTTTTGCTTGCCCTTGTGATAGGAATCGGCGGGGACATCGACATACCCGGAAAGCCGACCGAACATGCGTTCGATTTTCGACGGATTGTAAATCCAATGTGCGCCGAGCGTGAAGGCATCGCCGATAAACGTGCCCCAGAGGAGGCCGTCGAGCTGGTTCGCAGAAGGGTTGTTCATGTTTTGAGGATGGAGGGAGGACGGTGTGGATTATTCCGCGTTTCGGCAAGCGATTCCATGAGTTTCCGGGCAGGACTCGCGAGGACCCGACCTACGGTTGCATGAAACGATCTCAAGCGAAGCTAAGATCTCCATCGGATAGGGAGAAGGAGCCGTTATCTGGACACCATCCTTTCTTGCTCAACCGCCGTTTGAACGGACGTCGCCTTCAGCAGACGATTATGGAGATATTACGCGAAAGTAGTGCAGTGAGCCGGGCAATCGAGAAAAGGTGGTTGTGGTGCTTCCATCCGTTACGGGAGTGCCTATTGGTGCCCACGATCCGGGAAGAAGCGTTGGGCTGGTCTCGAACTTGTAGTTGGTTTCATCGCCAAAGGGGTCCCATTCGAGAGTGATTTGCGAGTTCGTTAGAGAGACTGTCGTGATTGTCGGGTTGGTGTCTTCCGTTGGTGCTATCGATGTCTGCAGAGTCATCAAAAAGCTGTTGCTGTTGCGGTTCATTGATACTGAGTTGCCGAAATTTACGGTAACCGAGTCGTCTGAAAAGCTCACAAAGGAGTCGCTCCAGCCCACATAGTTTGTATCGACCGAAAAGCCCGAGACAACCAAATTGGGATCTGAAAAATCGAGATCGGTAAACTCCCAGATAACGCCTGCGCCAATTCCACTGGTAAAAAGCAACGTAATCAAAAAAGAGTTTTGACCAACGTCCAGGGTTCCAGTGGCTCCAAAATCTCCTTGCAACTCAACCGCATTTGTCACCGTGAATGTATTAATATCTCCGAATTGGTTGAATCTCCAAGTTGCAGTCATTTCGTCTCCTATCAGGGAGCCTGAGTGCGCGGAATTCAGGCTGACAGCCCAAAAGAGAACAAGCGAATAGGTGACAATGCGTAGATTCATTGAGTTGGGTTCGACAACCGATTGAGATCGTGCAGCCACTAAGATTAATCAGTCGCGCATAACAAAGTCAAGCAAGCTTAAAGGCAAATTCAGACATGCCTCAGATATATAGGTTGCTGATTGTTGAGAGTGCTTCAAAGAACGTTCACAACTTTTGTGACTGAATAGCATTTATCAATGGCTTTACTCTTTGGGTTTGAGTGAGGGCGAGGATTTTCGTATTTCAGGCAACGATTCCGGTTTCTCCAGCGGTTAATCCGCGTAGTTTCCAAAGATGATCGCCCGGTTCGTTATCCCTCTTCTCCTTCTCGGGGCGCATGTCGCTTTCGCGCAGGACGCGCAGGATGCTCCGAAGCACGAAGCGATGGAAAAGGCGTTCGGCTTTATCGTCGATGAGGAAGGGGAGATCGCGGACGATGCGCCGCCGGTGGTGAAGTTGACGAGGGAGGTGAAGAAATCGTTGGTGAGTGTTTCGCACTTTGGACGCGACGGAGCGGTAACGGGGACGGGGTCTGGGTTTGTCATTTCGGAGGACGGATTGATTGCAACTTGTCTTCACGTCGTCGGCGAGGCGCGGCGGATTTCGGTGGAAGACGCCGCCGGGCAATTTCATGAGGTCAAAGCGATCCACGCTTGGAACAAGGCGCTCGATCTGGCCGTTCTGCGCGTGGATGCAAAGGGGCTTACGCCGCTGGACCTCGGGGACTCGGACACTCTCGAGCAAGGACAGGAGGTTTTTGCTTTTGGTAATCCGTTAGGGTTTCAGTTCAGCGTGGTGCCGGGTCTCGTTTCCGCTGTGCGCAAGGTCGAACCATACGATGTGGAGATGGTGCAACTGGCCATGCCCATTGAGCCGGGGAATAGCGGTGGGCCGCTCATCGATGCGCAGGGCACGGTGCACGGGCTCGTGAACATGAAGTCGTCGGTGACGGATAACCTTGGATTCGCCATGCCGGTGAACGCGTTGAAGTCGATTCTGGAAAAGCCGAACACGATTCCGATCGAAGGCTGGGTGACCATTGGTGCGATCGACAATCGGGAGTGGACGACGCTTTTCGGTGGCGAATGGCGGCAGCGGGCGGGGCGAATCATCGTCGATTCCGCGGCGGGAAATGGATTCGGGGGACGGGCGCTTTGTCTTTCGCAAACGGAGCCGCCGGAGGAGCCGTATGAAGTGGCGGTGAGTGTGAAACTGGATGATGAATCCGGCGCGGCGGGACTGGCTTTCGCTTCCGACGGCAACACGCACCACTACGGATTTTATCCGAGCGGCGGACGAATCCGTCTTTCGCGTTTCGAAGGGGCGAGTGTCTTCCAGTGGAAGGTATTGGAGGAACTCGATGTGCCGGGGTATCGGCGTGGTGGTTGGAACACGTTGCGGGTGCGCGTCGAGGAGAAGAAGATCATCGGCTTCGTCAATGAACAAAAAGTCGTGGAGATCGAGGACGACGTTTTGCGCGGTGGAAAGGTGGGCTTGGCAAAGTTTCGCGACACGGCGGCGGAGTTCCGGAGGTTTGATGTGGGTCCCGACCTTGCTCTTCGGACGTTGTCGCGGAAAGAATCGCTGGCCCTTGATGTCGCGCTCGACCGAGCCATCACCGGCAATGACAATCGCCCGATTTCACCGACCTTGACCCGTGATCCGGACGCGGTTTCGCGGAGACTGACGGAGAAGATCACGGAGTTGGAGAACCAGTTGGCGGGCGCGCAAAAGTTGGAGGATCGGATTCACCGTGAGGCGGTAAAGGCGCGGTTTCAGGAGGAAATCGAGAAAGAGGATGCGGAGGTGGACCTTGCGAAGGTGGCGTTGCTCATCGCACGCTACGATAATGCGGAGGTGGAGATTGAGAGTTATCTCGGGGAGATTGATCGTCTGGCGGCACGCGCTTCGGAGTGGATTGAGAAGAAATTGAAGGGAGCGAAGAAGAAAGGGAAAGGGGATTTGGCGAAGTTGGAGTTGCTCGGGGATTGGATTTTTGAGCGTAGCGGGTTCCACGGAAGCACGATGGAATACTCGAACCGCTCTAACAGTTATCTCAACGAAGTCATCGACGACCGCGAGGGGATTCCGATCACGCTGTCGATCCTCTACATGGAGTTGGCGCGAAAAATGGGAATCGACGGTCTTGCGGGATATGGACTTCCCGGTCATTTCGTCGTGCGATTGGAAAACGGCGAGGGGAAAAACCGGGTTTCGCAGTTCGTCGATGTGTATGAAGGCGGGAAATTTATTTCCGAGGACGAAGCAGATGAGATTGTGGCCACGTTTGGCGATCCGCGCACGGCGGCCAAAGACTACGGGCCGACGAAGAAGCGCGAGATCACGCTTCGGCTTCTGCGGAATCTCAAGATTTGGGCAATCGATGACGAGCGCTATGAAGCATCCGTTGGCTATGCGGATCTGACCTTGCTCCTCAACCCGGATGACGCGCAGGAGCGGCTAAGCAGGGCACTGCTCTATATTCAGATGGGCGAAGCGGAGAAAGCAAAGTCGGACCTCGAGTGGTTGTTCCACGAAGAGCCGGTGGGCATCAACCTCACGAGACTGCGTGAACTTTACGACCGGATCGATCAGGAATAGGGTCCAACCGCGTTTCGGTTGATCGCCTGGGCGGACAGACCCGGGGTGTCCTCCTGCGTCGGAAACCCCGGGCTTTGAGCGATCACGCCGTTGGCGTGAAAGGAGAGTGACGATCCGGCGAATATGCGTGTTGGCAATATAACGCCAACGCCAGCAACAAGGCCAACGCCGGCAACAACGCCAACTCCAGCAACAACGCCAACGGCGTTGAAGCCCAGAGCCCAAGGCAAGCCGAAGGCGCCGCCCTGGGGGTGGTCGTCACAAATCGTGAACCGCAACGCGGTTCCACATCGCTAGCTGGGTTTGATGTTTCGCATGCCAGGCGGGTTCAACCGCGTTGCGCTGGATATATTGAGGCGGACAGACCCGGGGTGGTGTTCCACAGCGTCGCGGAACGTCGGAATTCTTTCGCGGATTCGCTTGCAATGGTTCGCTGAACTTCCCAAACTTCGCGCCCTGTGGCTGGACCCATCGAAATGCTCAAAGGCGTGACGCCATTGCCCGCGGGCTTCCGCGCGGCAGCGATGGCGTGTGGAATCAAAGATCCGAAGAAAAAGAAAACCGATCTGGCGCTGCTCGTCTCCGATGAACCGACGGTGGCCGCGGCGTCTTTCACGACGAATCGAATCAAGGCGGCACCGGTGCGCGCTTCCATGCTGCACATTCGCAACGAGGAAATCCGCGCAATGATCGTTAACAGCGGCAATGCCAACGCCTGCAACGGACCGAACGGTATTGTCGATGCGCGGAAGATTTGCAAAGCCGTGAGCAAGGAACTCGGATTGCGGCGGCGTCAGGTTTTTATCTGCTCGACGGGCATTATCGGTGTGCCTCTTCCGGTCGAAAACATTCGCGATTCGGTTCCGGAACTCGTGGAGAAACTCAGTCCGGGTGGATGGAACAAAGTGGCTAAGGCCATCCTCACGAGTGACACGAAGAAGAAAGTCTCCGGCGCGAAATTCAAGATCGGACAGAAGGAAGTGACGGTTACCGGAATTGCCAAGGGCGCGGGCATGATCAATCCGAACATGGCGACCATGCTGGCCTTCATCGCGACGGACGTGGCGATCACGAAGGAAGCGTTGCAGCAAAGCACGCATTGCGCGGTCGATGAGTCGTTCAACCGCATCACCGTCGACGGTGACATGAGTACGAACGACACGGTGCTGGTCATGGCCAACGGCACGGCGGGAAATCGCCGCATCGAACTTGGTAGCCGATCCTGCAAACTGTTCCGCGAGGCGCTGACCTGCGTCATGCTCGACCTCGCGAAACAAATCGTGAAGGACGGCGAACGCGTGACCAAGTTTGTCGAAGTGCACGTGCGAGGGGCGGCGAGCTTTCAGGACGCGCAGAAAGTGGCGGAAGCGGTCGCGAATTCCGCGCTCGTGAAGTGTTCCTGGAACGGGAGTGACCCGAACTGGGGCCGAATCATGGATGTGATCGGCTATTCGGGGGCGCGGGTGAGCGAACAGGTGATCGATATCTTTTTCGATGGCCTCGCCGCCGCACGCAACGGTATGGCGAGTGACACGCCCATTGACGAACTCAAGCGCGTCGTCAGTGCGCCGGAGTTACGAGTCGTGATTGACCTTCACCTTGGTGATGCGGACCACACCGTGTTTACCACGGATATCTCGGAGGGTTATGTCGCCTTCAATCGGCAGGAATACGCGGAGAAAGTGCGTTCGAGCGGGAGATGATTGGATGATTGGAGATTAGATGATTAGGGATTGGTTGATTAGGGATTGGTGGTAGGTTCTGCGTTTTCCCTGATGGGAGAGAGATTTGCCAAGTTCGGCTATCTTAAAAACGTTTTCTCCTCTCCGGTTCACCAATCATCAAATCTCCAATCTCCAATCATCCAACACCATTAACTCCACGGAAAAAGCCGAAGTCTTGCTTGAAGCGCTTCCCTACATGCAGGGATTTCGCGGCGAGACGTTTTTAATCAAGGTGGGCGGCAGCGCGATGGAGGATCCTTCGCTCGTTGATCGATTGATGCGCGACGTGGTTTTGTTAGAAGCAGTCGGGATTAATCCCGTCATCGTGCATGGTGGTGGCAAGGCGATTTCACGGGCAATGGCGGACGCGGGACTGGAGGCGAATTTCGTGGGTGGTCTTCGAATCACGGACGAGGCGGCGATTGCCATTGTCGAGCAGACGCTGTCGCGGGAAGTGAACCCTTCTCTCGTGAAGCAGTTGAAGGAGCACGGGGGGAAGGCGGTCGGGATTTCGGGACGCGATGTCTTTGTGGGTGAGAAGGTTTCCGGCGTGGGCGAGCGGGGGGAGACTGTCGATTTAGGATTCGTCGGCCGGGTGACGGAAGTCGAACTCGACAAGGTTTTCGCCTTCGTGGCATACGAAACGGTGCCGGTCATTTCGCCGGTGGCGTCCCTCGCCGGATCGGATAGCGCCCTGAATGTGAACGCCGACCTTGCCGCGAGTGCGCTGGCCTCTGCGATGAAGGCGACGAAGCTTGTTTATTTGAGTGACGTCCGCGGCGTCATGAAGTATCCGGCCGATGAGGCGAGCTTGATTCCCACCATCGCGGATTCCGAAATCGAAGTCTTGATCGCGGAAGGCGTGATCACCGGCGGCATGATCCCGAAATTGCGTTCGGCTTCGGAAGCGTTGCATTCGGGTGTCGGCAAGGTGCACATGATCGACGGGCGCATCGCGCATTCGTTGTTGCTGGAAATATTTACCGACGTCGGGATCGGGACGGAAATCGTTCCCTGATAGAAGACAAAATGGGTGACACATCGACAGCGGAATTGCACGCGAAGTATTCGGTGCCGAACTACGGGAGGTTTCCCGTTTCGTTCGTGCGTGGTGAAGGGGCGCGGCTTTGGGATGAGGACGGAAAGGAATATCTCGATTTCGGCGCGGGCATCGCCGTCGACACGCTCGGCCACGCGCATCCGGTGATGATTGACGCGCTCGCGTCGCAGTCCAAGGAGCTGATTCATTGCTCGAATCTCTATCACATTCGCCCACAGGCGGAGCTTGCCCGCGAGCTGACCGAAACGGTCATGGGGCAGGCCGGGAAGTGCCTCTTTTGTAACAGCGGGGCCGAAGCGAACGAAGCGTTGATTAAACTTGCGCGAAAGTTTGGGCATCGTCGTCCGCAGGCGGACGGCACTCCACGGACGGAGATTCTCACGTTCTCCGGTTCGTTTCACGGACGGACGATGGCCGGCATTTCCGCGACGGCTCAGCAAAAGGTGAAGGATGAGTTTGGGCCGCTGCTTCCCGGGTTTACGCACCTGCCGACGAACGACGTGGAAGCACTAAAGGCGGCGGTTGGTCCGCAGACGGTGGCGATTTTAATTGAGCCGATTCAGGGGGAGGGTGGCATTCACGTTGCTCGTGGAGAGTTCTTGCGTGCGGCGGCGGACTTGGCAAACGAGCATGATCTGCTTTTGCTTTTTGACGAAGTGCAATGCGGAATCGGACGTGCAGGCGAGATGTGCGGATGGCACGCCATTGAGGGCGCGGAAGACATCGTGCCCGATGGTGTCAGTTGGGCGAAAGGCATGGGTGGGGGATTTCCCATCGGTGCGGTGTGGATTCGTGAGCGCGATCTTGGAGGGGACGACGGCAAGCTTTGTTGTTTGTTAGGGCCGGGAACGCACGGCACGACTTACGGAGGATCGCCACTGGCGAGCGCGGTTTCTCTCGCGGTCATTCGTGAGGTTCAATCGGCGGGACTTTGCGAGAATGCGAACACGCTTGGCGATTATATTCGTTCGACGGTCGGCGGTTGGGATTTGCCTCTCGTTCGGGAAATCCGAGGACACGGCCTGATGATCGGGTTTGAAATCGACGCCGAAAGTCTCGGCGACAAAGACACCTTTGCGGCCACCGGGAAAATGGTCTCGATTTACCTCGTGACGAAACTCTTCGATCGCGGGCTCCTCACCGTTCCGGCGGGAGCGGATGTCGTCCGCTGGCTTCCGCCTCTGAATATCACTCGGGAGGACGCGGACAAGGCCCTCGCCATCTTCGAGTCCGTGCTTCGCGAACTCTCGTAATCTTCACTCTCTCCCTTTTTATGAAGCATTTTCTCACCATCGAACACTCCTGCCGGGACGAACTGGTTTCACTGATCGACGCGGGCGCACGTCTCAAGGCCATCCGTCGGCAGAACCATGAGAAGCCGCTGGCCGGACAGGTTTGGGCGATGATTTTCACGAAGTCCTCGACGCGGACGCGCGTGAGTTTCGAAGTCGGAGTGCGGGAATTGGGCGGCGATGTCATGTTCCTTTCCAAAGATGACCTGCAGCTCGGGCGCGGCGAGCCGGTGAAGGACACGGCACGTGTCCTCGGTCGCATGGCGCACGGCGCGATCATCCGGACAGGGCCGCAGACGCTCGTGGACGAATTTGCCGAATATTCTAACATTCCCACCATCAACGCACTCACCGATGAAGAGCATCCGTGTCAGATTCTTGCCGATCTTCTGACGATTCGAGAAAAGCTCGGCGGTTGGGCGGGGAAGAAAGTGGTCTTCTGTGGCGACGGTGACTGCAACATGGGGCGCTCGTGGATGTGGGCGGCGAAGCATCTGGGTTTTGAACTGGTCATTGCCGCCCCGACAGAGTTTCAGCCACCGGCTGAGTTGGTCGAAGCCGCAGGCGACGGGGTGACCGTCGAGCCTGACATGATGAAAGCCGCGGAAGGTGCGCACGTGCTTTACACCGATGTGTGGGTCAGCATGGGGAAGGAAGAGGAGGCCGCCGAGCGCTTGAAGATCCTCACACCCTATCAATTGAACAGTAAAGTTCTTGGCGCGGCGCACGGCAGCGCGATTGTCCTGCATTGCCTTCCGGCCTACCGCGAAAAAGAGATCACGGAAGACGTGCTGGAACTCCACGCCGACACGATTTTCCAACAGGCGGAGAACCGTCTCCACGCGCAGAAGGCAGTGTTGGCGGCCTTGGTCAACGACGGCATCGCGTAGGGGGTCGACGGCGCGGGAATCCGTGCGATACTTCCCTATCATGCGGACGATTTTGACTCTCTCCCTGGCTGCCGCGACGACTGCGATAGCGGCTGATCCTCCGGTGCAAATCGAGATTCCGGACACGCCGGGCGCGCTCGTGAATCAGGTCGTGATTCCTGTTCCTCGCGAGGTTTTCCTTTCGCTCGACAAGTTGGGGGCTCGCGACTGGGCCGGGCAGATTCGGGACTCTGAATACAAGAAGACCGGGCATCGCTCGCAGGTGGCCTTGCTTTTCGGAGTCTGCATAGCGGACGGGTTTCTCGCGGTGCAAGCGGAGGACAGCTTGCGCGTCGAGGAAATCGGTCGATCGGTCGTGCGCCTCTCACATGCGCTCGCGGTTTCTGATGTTGTCATTGAGCACGCGCGGGCGATTTCGGAATTTGGACAAAAGAACGATTGGGATGGCGTGCGTCGCGAACTCGATTTGGTCGAGAACAATGTCCGTGAAAAAATGCGCACCCTCGACGACGAACCCGTCGCGCAATTGATCAGCGCCGGCGGCTGGCTGCGTGGCACCGATGCCGTTTCTTCGATTCTCGCCAATGATTATGCGACGGAGTCTGCCGAGGTTCTGCGCCAGCCGGAAATCGTTCGCCACTTTGCGCGGCAAATGAAAACACTACCGCTGGCGGCGAAACGCAACAGCGTGGTGCGTAGTGTGGACCGCGGACTCGGACGATTGGAACCGCTTCTCGAGGCGAACGGTGGCGTTCCCTCCGAAGAGGGCATGAAACAGATTTCGCAAATCCTGTCCGGTCTCGTGGACACCATCCTTTCGAACGGAAAATGAGGCACGCATCTTTACTTTCCATATCGACGATCAAAGAAGCTTTGGTCGCACTCGTTGCGGTCCTTGCCTTGGCCGTTCCGCTACACGCGACCAATGACGACGCGCGTTCTTATGCCATTGAGTCGGCGATTCCCTGGCTCGACCAGGAAGAGAATCCCTACAGCCTCCGCGAGACGTGGTGGGCTCAGGACTCGAAAACCGGAGAGGCGAAACTCATCCGTCACCAACTTTTCGCGCGGAACGACTACCGCTTCTGGGTCGCCGCCGGAGAAATGGACGCCAAGGTCTCCATCCACATTTACGACGAGAAGGGAAAACTCGTGGATACCGAAGCTTCCGAAAGCGCTCACACCGCCACCGTCCGTTTCGTCCCGGAAAAAACCGGAATTTATTTTATCCGGGTCGTCGTGGAGTCCTCTCCGACCGATCCGACCCATTGGGCTGTCGTTTACGGCTATCGGTAGGTTTCGGCCCTGTAACGGGCTCCGTGTCCATATCGTCTATGGGAAAAACCTCTAAAATAAAGGGAAACTGGCTTCGGGGCTGACGATTTCCCGCTTTTTTCTAGTAATTATAATGTTAAGGTTCGGTAAAAGGAAAATCTATCGGAAAATCCTGTGGTTTATCCTTTCCAAATCTCTCTTTTTCAATTAAACACTACACACCCCCAAAGTTGATGAACACTCCCAAATCCGTCGTTGCTGGCCTCTTGGCCATTACTCTCGCCTCCGCGGCCATCACTGATCTCCGAGCCCAAACTGCTTCGACGGGCTTTATGGGATATTATTCGACGACGGTTCCCGCTGGAAACTCGCTCCTTGTTCCCGCGCTCGTCACCGCTAATGATTTTTGCGGGGCGATGACAGGTCTGGTGAGTGGCTCGCCGACTTCGACGATCAACCAAACTGGAGCTGGATGGACTCCGGGACAGTTTGATAACCATTACGTAGAGATTACGGAATCTGGCTCAGCTTGGGAAGGTCTCGTCCTCGACATCGTTTCCAACGGGACTGATTCGGTCGTTATTTCCGGTGATACTGGTGCTAGTGGTTTCAATTTAAACGGTGATGAGCAGTATTGTATTCGCCGACATGCTACTCTCGGAACGTTGTTCCCTGGTGGCGGTGGTTTTCAGGGTTTCACAGACATATTGATCCGTTATGATTCGGATGGTTCGCCTGCGATTTTTCTATGGGATAGTAATAACAACAGGTGGTCCAACGCTAACTTCAATGAGAATGAGGACGACGAAATCGTGTATCCCGGCCAAGGCTTACTTCTCGTCGTTCTGACTTCGAAGACGATCACAATCGGGGGGAACGATGTTTCGACGGTCAAGACCAACAGAACAATGGTCAACATATACGGGAACCAAGTGGTGAATTTAGTAGGGTTGATGAATCCGCTGGTTAATCAGAATCCTCTGCTTGGCGATCACAACCCTTCGATTCCGAATGATCCTGGAAATGTTGCGGAGATTGAGCAAGTTCTTCTCGGAGACTCTGGTCTTAGGACTTCGCCCTTTGATCCATTCACTGATTTGTTTCTTCTGTTTTCACTAGAAGGTGCTCTTAGCACCTCCGGCTTGTATGTGATTGATGGCGGTGGAAATATTTCAGAGAACGGAACGACCGTTGCCAATGATGACCCCATCAGAAATGGTGCCGCCTTTTTGGTTGTTTCTGGATCTGACACCTTTTACACCCAGCCTGCTCTAGCTGATCAATAAACTGTCACAACTTTTCATTCCAACCCGATCTCCACACTCAACCCTATGAAACTCGCCCTTTTTCCAATTATATTTCTAGCTTTGGTAACCCACGCTTCTGCGGTTGTCACCGTTTTCGTTTCCAGTGAAGGCGGCGTTGGAGGACCTAAACGCGTTCTGACCTCCAGCAACGCAATTCTTAATTCGGCCACTCATAGTGTGCTAGTCGGCTTTTTCGATGATCCTGTCGGAAATTCCGCCACGATCGGTGGGAGCAACTTTTTGGATATGTTCAACTTATTCACTGTTTTGGGTGACAGCAATGGTGATGCGGGATCTGGAGCAGGAACGATCGACATCAACAACGGAGATGGCAGCTTCAATGGAAGTATTACTGGGATAGATGCGATGGCAGGAACTGGATTCGTAGCGTCGAACACTCCACTTTACCTGCTCGTTCAGGCTAATGATCAGACCGAGTGGGGCATTTTTCATGATTCGGGATGGGTTGTTCCCACAGACGGAATTATCACTATTCCTGAGCAAGTCTTCACTGTGGACACTTCAGAAGTTCTTCGTGGAGTGGACAATGGAGCAACACTCGGATTGGCTCTTGTCCCCGAACCATCAATCGCGCTACTCGGCCTCTTTGGCCTCGGGTTCTTTTTCCGGCGTCAGCGTCGCGGCTAAGCCGTCGTTGACCCTTTTTTCTGAGCCGGGGCGGATGACCCATCCGACCTCGGCCATTCCTTTGATCAAGACCTGGTTGTCGGACTTCGGGTTTCTTGGATAAGCGACTTCGAGTGTGAGGAGGGGTCGCTTGAAATCGTCATCGGCGATTCTCGCCCGCATCTGCCTGTCAATCTGGGTGCCGCGCATCGTGTAACCGTAGAGCGTGTGGTTGCCGTCATTGGATTGAAGGCGAAAGCAGGAGTAGGCGTTGCTCTCAAAGTCGAAGTTGAAGTAAGAGTCGTAGAAGGCAATGACCCGCATCAGGACGGGAGAAGTGGGTTTCTCCACCGGCATTTGGGCCCAAGGGATCTCGCAGTAGGCCACGAAACTTTCCCAATCGACGAGGAAACTTTCCTCCCCGGTTTTTTCGACGGCAACGATGCGCTCGGAGAAATCGTCGAGGACGACGCGGGTGATGAAAAAGTTTTCGAAGAGTTGGGCCTTTGATCCTTCTTCGATCTTTCGGAAGTTGATCGGACCATCTTCTTTTCCACGGTAGAACTCTTCCGCGAGCGGGGAGATTCGATCCGGCATGCGGCAGAATTCTAGGCGTTCCCGCCAGGAGGGGGCGTTGAGGAAGGCGCGAATGATCGCGACGGATTTTTCGATGTCGGCCTTCACCATCTGGCTGTAGCCGAGATCCTCCACTTTTTCTTCGAAAACGGGAGTCTGGCGCTGTGCGGTGTTCGCCGAATTACTGATGACGCCGTAGGCGACGATTCCTCCGAAAGTACAGATCACGAGTCCGAAAGCGGAGAAGGTGAGGATCCGACGGAGCGGCAGATGAGAGCTTTTCGCACCGGTTTCATCTTCTTCGTCTTCCCAGGTGACCAACTGTTTCTCCGCGCGCCGGATGCGTGACTCGGTGACGATTCTTTCGTCCGCTTCTTGGTCGGCGGCGAACCGCTCCTCTTCCGTTGAGGCGAGTTTCTTGAGATTGTCGAGTCGCGGTTTGTCGCTGGGTGTGCTGGTCTGTTTTGCCTCGACCTCGTGGGCGGGGCGGTTTGTGTTCCGGATGACATCGGACTGAATTTCAAAAGCCGCTTTCTCTTTTTCGGGCGGCAAATGAGAATCGCTGGTGGCGGAGGCTGTGGGTGCCGGTCGAGTTTCTTTCTCATCCGTGTCCGCTTGGAGAGGATCAGGCTGCAAGGCATTCGCAGAACTGAAGGAGCGCTTCGCGGTAAAGTTAAAAGCCTTCGGTTCCTTCGGCTTCCTTTCTCCCGGCGGCGGAATGACATCGGCGTTCCGGCTGGGCGGACGAGTCGTCCTGGGCTCTGCGGCAGGACTGTTTCCTCCCACAGCCAGTCCTGCGACCGGCACGTCGTCATCGCGTGCGCCGGGGACGATGATTTGCGCGTTGCAATGCGGACAAGTGGCGACCGGAGCGCTTTGCTTCGGGTCGAGTCGGATCAAGCCGTTGCAACTCGCGCACTTGATCAGTTGCCATTCGTCTTCAGCCATGAATAAAGGGGTAGGTCGAATTAATCAGATAACCGGCTGCCGCGAAAGTCCGAATACTGGAGGAATTCGCGGGGTTCTCGCTCTACTCCGGGTCAGGAATATCGATGGGGGCTGGCGGATCGAGAGAGAGGATGGTTTTGCTGGCGCCGATACGCAGGGGTTCGGCGGCGAGGGCGCGTTTCACGCCGTCGGAATCGCCAAGTGTCGCGGCGCGGGCTTTCAGAATCGGCTGGACGGATTGATACGGGTCCTGGCCGATGACCGTTGGTGCGATGATGGGGATGGATCGGGCAGAATTGAGGCCAGGATTCGTGTTGGCGGCGACGAGGGACGGATCGGGAGTCATGGGGCCAATGATGGAGGCTGCCCCGGCGAGGTTGGGCGATTTGCTGTGGATTTGGCAGTAGCGGTCGAAGATCGTTCCTTTACGCACAATCTCTTTATAAGTGCTGCGGACGAACCGTGTCCCACCATCGGGGCGCTTGACTTCGTCGTAGCAATTGTCCGTCGCACGCAATCCCGAACGTCGGCAGATCTCGATGGTTTCGACGCCATCGGGCGCCGGCAGTTCCGCCGAACCGAAAACCGGATAGGCGGCATTCATGATGTCAGTCCAGATCGGCAGGCACACTTCGTTGCTGAAAGCGCCGCGGTAGATCGTCTTGCCCCATTTGTCGAAGCCGGACCAGACTCCGCAGGTCACGTGGTTGTTGTATCCGACGAACCAGAGGTCGGTGAAATTGTAGGATGTTCCGGTTTTCCCGCCCGCATAGGGATCCTGCAGTGCGCCCTCGCTGGTCGCCTTCCAGCCGGTGCCGGTTTTGATGACTTCCTGAAGGCAACTGTGCACTTGGTAGGCGCTGATTTCGTCGATGACCTTTTCGTCGATTCCGGAAGAGGCGGTGGAATAAACGATGTTTCCTTCGCGGTCGCGGATTTCCTTGATGATGTGAAGTGCGTCCGCTGGCGCGCCGCCGTTGGGGAAAATCGAGTAGGCCCGGCAAAGTTCGGCGAGGGATACCTCGCTGCTGCCGAGGAAGGTGCGGTTGAACTTGTGGGTTGGTTTGCCCGTCATGCCCGCCTTTCGAGAGAGATCGATGACTTTGCTGAGGCCGACTTTCATCCCGAGTCGAACAGTGGCAGCGTTTTTCGAGTGCACGAGCGCGTGGCGTGCGGGAATGACGCCTTCGTATTCCGGCGCGTCGTTCTCGCCGCCCCATTCCCCGAGAATCCCGGTCTGCCCGCCGATCATGACGCGCTGGTTGTCGATGACATCGTCTTTTAGCGGTGAGCCCGGGAAGTAGCCGTTCTCAAAAGCGGTGGCATAGACGAACGGCTTGAAAGCCGTTCCGGATGGACGGAAGGCGCGGAAGGCGCGGTTGAACTCGCTGTCCTTGTAGTCCCGTCCGCCGACCAGAGCGATGATGCCGCCACTCACATTGTCGATCATGATCGCTGCGCCCTGAAGGTAAGGAAGAGGGCCGCCGGACTTTCGGGATTCGATGCCGAGAGGGTTGTCCGGCTGATTGAGCGAATCCTTGTAGTCCTGGTAGGTGGTGCCCTCAAAGCGTGGGTCGGCCTCCGTGCGGGCGAGATGCGTGGTCAGGCTCTCTTCCGTGGTGCGCTGGATGTCGGCGTCAATCGTCGTGTAAATGCGGAACCCGTCGCGCGCCGCGGCTTCGAAGCCGAGGACTTCCACAACCTTTTGCGCGATGAATTGGTTCACGTAGTCACGGCCCTTCGACTTATGGTTCAGCGTGAGCGGGTTCTTTTTGAATCGAAGATACTCAAGATCGGTCAGTGACTTTTCCCTCTGCATTCGCCAAAGGACGTAGTTGCGGGCATCTTCGGATTGATCGGGATTGTTGAGTGGCGAGAGGCGATTTGGGCTTTTAATCAATCCGCAAAGCGTGGCTGACTCGGGAATGGTGAGTTCGCCGACCTCTTTGCCGAAATACCCTAACGCGGCTGCCTCGATGCCGTAATAGCCGCTGCCGAAATAAATCCGGTTCAAGTACAGCTCAAGGATCTGCGACTTCGTGTATTGCTTTTCGATACGGCGCGCGAGAAAGATTTCGGTGAACTTGCGCTTGTAGGACTTCTGCAAGGTAAGGTCGAAGCTTTGTCGGGCGAGTTGTTGTGTGATTGTGCTGGCACCCTGCCGGACCGAGCCTGCCTTGATGTTGCGGAGCATCGCTCGGACCATGCCCATGTAGTCCACACCGTGGTGTTCAAAGAAGCGGGAATCTTCCGCAGCGCTGAGAGCTTGGATGAAGTGGAAGGGGACTTCCTCGATCGTGATCGGGCGCCGGTCTTGTATATCGATTTGCTGGAATTCGCGATCGTGCCGGTCGTAGATGATGCTCGGCACCATCAGGTCCGCCATTTTGTCGAGGTCGTAATCCTCGGCTTCTTTCGCGTGGGGCGAGAGAATGAAGTAGAGTGTGGCGATTCCGAGGAAGCCGAGAAGGGCGCAGACGCCAAGTCCCCAGAGAACGAGTTTCTTTCGCAAGAAAAATGATCGTCTTCGGTAGATGCGCTGGAATGATGATCGCCGTCTCCGCATGCTGAAGGTCGTCCTGCTGGCCGGTCGGTGACAATTACTTGCGACGGGTGGGACTCGGTGAAGTTTCTCCAGAATGCCGACGAGAGCAAGCACCGCCGACCCCGATTCTACGGATCTAATCGGGCGGATTTATCAACGAATTGCCACTTCTGAGAGCAATTCGATCACGGTGGCGGAATTCATGCGGATGGCGCTCTACGACCTCGAGGCGGGCTACTACGCCTCCGGTCGCGCGAAAATCGGCCGGGAGGGGGATTTCTTCACGAGTGTTTCTGTGGGGGAGTGTTTCGGGATGTTGGTGGCGAGGTGGATAGCGGGTGTGATGAATGAGCTAACCGTCGATGGAGGGTCGGCGTTGGAGATCGTGGAATTGGGTGCCTTCGACGGGCAACTCGCCAACGACGTTTTGCGCTGGCTGCCCGAATTCGTCGAGCCGCCAATCTGGGAAGAAATTCGCTACACGATCGTCGAGCCATTTGCGCCGCTTCGGGGAAGGCAGGAAGAGACGCTTGAAAGCTATGGCGAGAGGGTGCGATGGGTTGAGGATCTTGCGGCTATTCGATCTGGGCCGATTCGTGGTGTCATGCTGGCGAATGAATTGCTCGATGCCATGCCGGTTCGTCAGTTCATTCGGAACGACAGCGGTTGGATGGAGCGAATGGCTTCAGGAGATGCTGAAAACGGATTGCGGTTGAGTGAAGTGGAAGCCGACCAAAATATCGGCCTCCCGGAATCCGCGGCTGTGGGATCGGTGATGGAGAGAATTGAAGGACTCGATGCGTTTTTTCGCGACGCGTCTGCGGCTGTGAAAGAAGGTAGGGTGCTTTTCTTCGACTATGGTTTTGTGGAAGAAGAAAAGCCGGTCGAGTCGAAGCGCGCCGAAACCCTCCGTGCTTATTTTGCGCATGAATATCTCGACAATATTCTCGAACGTCCGGGTGAGGCTGACTTGACCGCGAGTGTCGACTTTTCACACGTCGCGAATTGCGCCGATGCGGCAGGATTTCGGTGCCGCCCGCTGACCGATCAACATCGTTTCCTTACCGAAGCGGCAAAGCCGTGGCTGCAGGAGTTGGAGAGTCGCGGTGAAATCGACGATGCGAGCGCGAAGCTTCTCCGCCAATTTCAGACGCTGACCCACCCGGGTGACATGGGACGCAAATTCCGGGTGTTCGAGGCGGAGCGCTGACTCAAGCCGGAGTCTCTTCCGCGGGCGCCTTCTTCTTCGGAGGAGCGGACTTCTTGGGAGCCGCCTCTTGAGGCTTCTTCTTCGCTGGGGGCTGAGCCTTGCCCTTCCCCTTAGGTTGAGGCTTTTTCGCGGGTTCTTTCGGCTTTTCGGCGTTTGGCGCAGGTTTCTTTTTGGGCGCGGGAGCGGCGTTTTCCTTTTTCTCTGCAGGCTTCTCTTCTTTATTCTCCGCCGGTGGTGGGGCTTTCCAGCCGAGATTCACTTCCAGACCGGGAATGGCTTTCTCCAGCTTCGCCGCGCCCGCTTCGGTGACGCCGGTTTGCCAGACGTAAAGGCGCTTCAAGTTTTTTAAACCGGTGAGGTTGTTCAATCCCGCATCGGTGACTTTCGTCCCGTAGAGATTCAGGTATTCAAGATTCGAAAGCTTCCCGATATGCGGCAGCGCTTTATCGGTGAGTCCCGTGTTTTCCAAATGAAGACGCGTGAGTGTTGTTAGCTTGGCCAACTCAGCCGCGCCTTGATCGGTGATCTTGCTGCGTGCGAGATTAAGCCACGTGAGTTGCTGCGCGGTGGGTGAAAACTGCTTCACCTGTGCGTCGCCGAAGCTGTCTGCGACATTCAAGACATTGGCGGAAAGGAACGTCGAGTCTTGAGCCAGCGGCATGATGAGGACGCCGGAATTAGCGATGCCGTCGACAACACCCGCGTCGGCAGCCGGAGGCATGTCGATTTCGGGTTCCTCCTCCACCGGCTCTCTAACTGCGATGACTTGCCAATTGCCGAGAATGGACTGGATGTCGCTGGGCACGGTCAATTCACTGATCTTCTTGTCGAAGCTCGCTCCTTGTTCAATCCACCAAGCGACCAGCTTCGTCTGCTCTTCGTTGAGCTGCGGTTCGTCTTCCGGCGGCATGAACTCGTCGTCATCCGTGGGCAAGGTCATGCGGAACCAGGCGTTGCTACCTTCGAGGTCGCCAGGGATGACAGTGTCGCCTTCGCTGCCACCTTTCATGATGGCTTCGGGCGTGTGCATTTGAAGCTTGCCCTTTTTGCTCTCCTCGCCGTGGCAAGAGTAGCAGTAGTTGGCAAAAATCGGTCGGATCACATGCTCGTAAGCAAGGTCCTTTTTCAAATCGAGCGGCCGGTCACCTTCGGGATCGGTGGCGGCGAACGCCGACAACGTTGGAAGGGTCAGGATCGCACACAGGGTGAATACGGGGGGATTCATGAGATGCGGTGGAATGGGGAAAAATGGCACATACGGGGGTATTCTCACAAGAGGTTTACGCTGCCGAAATCCCCGAAAATCGACTTTTCCGGGAACTCTTTTCCTCTGATTGACAGTAAAGGCCGGAAAAGTAGATTCAAATTTCCCCTGAATGCTGCTATGCAGGAGGGGAAACGCTGCCACGACCCTATGAAGAGTTTTTCCAGAAAATCCGAAACGCAAAGCACCCCTATGACGCTCGATGAGATCCGTGACATCCTGAAGCTAATGGAGGAACACGATCTCTCCCAATTCGAATTGGAACGGGACGGGACAAAGCTGAAATTGCGAAAAGGCGGAATCATCGAAGAAGCCCAAGCCGCCCCGCGTGCGCTCCCTGCCCAAGCTTCAGCCTCCGCGGCAACAGAAGCGTTGGAATCCGAGGCGGCTTCAGCCGAAAGCGATTCCATCAAGGAAATTCCCTCTCCAATGGTCGGCACGTTCTACCGCTCGCCCTCTCCCGAGAGCGACCCCTTCGTCAAGGTCGGCGATCAGGTCGATGAAGAAACGACCATCTGTATCATCGAAGCGATGAAGGTGATGAACGAGATCAAGGCCGAGCTGAAGGGCAAGATCCAGCGCATCCTTGTGGAAGACAGTTCGCCCGTGCAATATGGGGAACCTCTGTTCGTCGTCACACCAAGTTAAAGAAGAGTTCGCCCAGAGGTCCGCTCCACATGTTCAAGAAAGTTCTCGTCGCCAATCGCGGTGAAATCGCCCTCCGCGTCATCCGCGCGTGCAAGGAACTCGGTGTGCAATCCGTCGCCGTGTATTCCGAAGCCGACGTCGATTCCATGCACGTGCAGCTGGCGGATGAAGCGATCTGCATCGGGCCGGGTCCCAGCGCGGAAAGCTATCTGAAAATGGACCGCATTATTAGTGCGGCCGAGATCAGCAACGTGGACGCGATCCACCCGGGATACGGATTCCTTTCTGAGAACGCGCAATTCGCGGACATCTGCGAAAGCTGTAAAATCAAATTCATCGGGCCCTCCGCCGACGTCATCCGCATCATGGGCGACAAAAACGAGGCCCGGGCCACGGCGGCCCGAAACAAGGTTCCCATCACGCCCGGTAGCGACGGCACCGTGAAGAATGAGGAAGAAGCGCGCAAAGTCGCGGCAGAGATCGGTTACCCCGTCATGATCAAAGCCTCCGCCGGCGGGGGCGGCAAGGGCATGCGCCCGGCTTTCAACGAAGCTTCTCTCGAATCGGCGTTTCAAAACGCGCGCAACGAGGCGGAGAAAGCCTTCGGCAACGGCGATGTCTATTTCGAAAAGCTCGTCGAGAACCCTCACCACATCGAATTCCAAATCGTCGCCGACAGCCACGGCAATGTCATCCAACTCGGCGAACGTGACTGCTCCCTGCAACGCAGGAATCAGAAGATCATCGAGGAAACCCCGTCGCCGCTCCTCGCGAAGAACAAACGCCTCCGCAAACGCATGGCCGAAGCGTCCGTGAAGCTGACGAAAGAAATCGGCTACGAGAATTGCGGGACCATCGAGTATCTCGTCGATGATGACGGGAATTTCTACTTCATGGAGATGAACACCCGCATTCAGGTGGAGCATCCCATCACCGAGGAAGTTCACGGCTGCGACCTCATCAAGGAACAAATCCGCATCGCCGCCGGCGAGCCGCTGAGCAGTCACGTCAAGAACAGCTCACCACGCTTCCATTCAATCGAGTGCCGCATCAACGCCGAGGACCCCTTCCAAGACTTTCGCCCGAGCCCCGGTCGCATCGACTTCTTCTACCCGCCCGGCGGCCGCGGCGTGCGCGTGGATACTCACGTTTATTCCGGCTATTCGGTGCCGCCGTATTACGACAGCATGATCGCCAAGCTCATCGTCACCGGCGCCACCCGCGACATCGCCATCGACCGCATGCACCGCGCCCTCAACGAGTTCCTCATCCACGGCATCAAAACCACCATCCCCTTCCAGGACGCCATCCTCCGAAACTCCGACTTCCGCGTCGGCGACTATAATATTCAGTGGGTCGAGAAGTTCCTCGATAAGATGCCTCAGGGGAAGTAGGGAGGGCCTCACGGATAAGGGCTTACGTTTCTGCTTTCGGCTTGACCGATATTCTCGATTTTCTGTAAAATCTCAATTGGGCACCAACCTCGCTTAGGCTCGGTGGACCAATACGAACTGTTCGCTGTGGAAATGAATGCACGGGAATATCGCCAACTCACTTCGAACCCACTTTTCATTTCTCGGGCAACTATTGAAGCGACAGAGTCCCTACTGGGGAATAGTTGTAGCGAAGCAATTCTGGCATTGAAGCTCATTGCCGAGACACC
>JBCCWV010000007.1:0-50296 GCA_039192745.1 Verrucomicrobiota bacterium
CAGTTCTGCCGCGCCCTACCGGCTTGGCCACCCCCACTGTGCCCCTGCGTTGCGAGGGAACCGAGCCCATCGAGGACCCCCCCAATTGGTTACCTACTCCTGCTTTAAACACACGTGGATCATCTGCGTCGTTATAATGGGCACCGACTCTAAAATGCAGGCGCAATTCCATGGTTCTAGGCCAGTGTAAGGCGTTGCTACACAGCTTCCATTCCATGTAAAAACTGAGCTTTCAATTTCATTCTCTGACTTCTCACAAGCAACCTGCTTATCATCACATGCTGCTTCAAGCATATAGAATATTCTTCCACAAACCTGATCGTCGCAACCTTCCCCTAAAGGGTTCCCGTTTTCAAAATGGGCATTGCAATTATCTCTTGTAACGTCGTACGGATTCTGATAACATTCCCCGACCTCTGCATTCCCGTATCCGTCCGAAGTCCACGCCGTGGAAGTTAGCGCACTGAGGTATGCAACGATATAACTTATCTTGAGAGTATTCATTTTAATATCTTGAAGAAGTATAAATCAAAACGTCTCGATCTACTTCTGGCGAATTATTACCCGAAATCATGTCTTCACACTTTGTGGTCAGCACTGCCTGCCAACGGTAATGAGGAATTAATGGCAAACTAGCCCTTAATCGCTCTATATATTTACTTGGTTTAATCCCCTCGCCGATATCACGTATTGCCAGCCAATAGTACGCCCACGCTGTGACTGCGTGTGACGGGTGCTCTTGGACCAACCAATTAAAGTGATCGAGTGCCTCCCCAACCCTGCCGCGTTCAAGTAATTCCAGTGAAAGTGCCGTGGCGACATGTAATCTTCCGATTGATGGGCATCCTGGATCACTGAGGATACTGCTAGCAAACCTTCGAGCTGCACTTTCACCCTCGACGTCAGACATTGAACGGAGAATCAAGCTCTGCCATTCCCAGTAGTCTTCTTTCTCACACCACAACCACTCTTTTTTTGTGTCTGATAGATCGGCCCAAGCAAGAATAAGCCTATCACGGCGTTTCATATCCCCATATTGTTTTCTTGCCAATCGAACGATGATTTCATTCGCTTTCTCTGGCGTTGCCGCAGCTTTTGCAGACTCCCAAAGGCGCATTTCGACAACGTCAAAGAGCGAATTATTGAATATCTGCAACTCCGGCCCCGCAAAAGTCAATTGACGACACACGTCAATAAGCACGTTATAGTCCTCAATCTGCTCAACCACCTCCATTACCATCATTTGAAATTCTTCAACGTTGGGCGGAGCGTCCAACTTATCCAGACCGCGCTTCCATCGAACGAGAGCTTGCACGCGAAATTGATCGTCGATTGTTTCCTCCTTCGCGAATTCCAGATAGGCGTTCGCACTGGCACTGTAGTTCTTGAGCCCATCCTCCATGCGGGCCAACGCCCAAGTCGCGCGTCCCCAATGACCGCCACCAGGTTTCGCTTCCTCGCGAACGGATTTGAGAATTGATCGGGCAAGATCGTAGGCGGAAGAGTTCATCGCACCCAGCGCCATGGCATGCCGTGATTTAATGGCAACGCGTTCATCGAAGCGGCGCAGAACCGAATCCGCGAGTAAGCCGATGTCCGGCTCGCGTCCGTCACGCAGGGTGTTTTCGACGATGGCCTTGCACGCACAAACGGTTTCTAGTGGGCTGGCCAGTTCGCTTCGCAGTATTCGGTAACCCGCGAGGGTCACAGCCTTGGGATCGTCCGACTTCAGCCGCTGGTCGGAAAGGAAAATCTTGGCTAACTCCAAGGCAATAACTCCGTCCTCGGGGGACTCGTTATTTATCCATTGTCCCGCTATACCGATCCAGCGATCGTCTCCATGGGAGCGTAAGGCGGTGACGATCTGCAGGACCGCCCGCGCCTTCACACGACCGGACGCCGTGACCTGAAATAAATCAAACAAGTCTTCATCCAACCCAGGCAATTCCTGTTTTCTCCGCGCTGAAACCAGTAAGGGCCAAACTGAAATCGTTTTCGCTTGGAATTTCCCAAGCGTCAGCGCCTCTCGCGCCCATCGCTCGGCTGCAGCGGGATCGCCTTCGGCCAAAGCCACTCTCGCGAGTCCGGTGCGAGCGCGCGAAGAACCATTGGGAACCAATTGGACTGCTTCGAGAAAGAATTCCTTCGCCTCCGCGGTGAATCCCTCTTTAAGCAAAGTATACCCGAGTTTTGTCGCGACGACACTTGGACGCACGGGTCTTACATTGACTGTCACAGTGCCAACTTGCTTTAACTGAGCGTCGATACTGGCAATTTGCTCTTCAAATTCCGCCGCCGCGGCCTTTGCTGCTTCCAGATGAAATCGGGCCCGCTCGAAGGCTTCTTCATAGCGGATGGCACGGATGAGCGATTTTACCTCATTCACGCCTGGTCCGACGGCTTCCCGTGCAACGTTGTTTTTCCTCGCGTGATCGCCCGCGCTTTTGAAAATCTCCGCTGCCTCCTCGTATCGGCCGATTACGTACTGGCTTTCCCCGGCAAGCGCGGTCGCCTTTGACTCTTTTGCGACATCGCCACCGGACTGCGCGATCGTTTCCTCAAGTAATTCAAGTGCCTTTTCCGTCTTTCTTTCCATTAAAAGCTGGCTCGCTTCGCCCAAGCGCAAGGAATCCGGATCAGAAGGAGAATTTACGACAGCTTTCCGTTTACGAAATTTCTTGGCTTCTGTTTCTGCAATGGACATGGAAAGAATTCTTGCTTTGAGAAGAGCAGCCCGCCGTCATTTAAAATCTGACGACGGGCTGCGATGCACAAACGACGTCCCCGCGTTTTTGAGCAGTGCTCCGGGGGGACGTCATTGATTCGGGTTAGGTTGGCGACGAGCGGTCCGGTTGCGCAACCTCGACACGAAAAGGCAGATCCGGAGAGCGCAGGCTGAGTGCTGCCTGCCTCGCCGAGGCGAATCTTGCCTTTTCCATGAAATTCAAAATGGACGCCCGGTAGCGGATGCCGGGAATGGGGGTGAGGCGATAGGTTGTGTTGTTACGAATCCTCCTATCCTTTGGAATACGTGCCACCGAAGCCGCACCCGCTACTCCTGTTCCCGCCAACAGACCTAAGAACCGCCTCTTTGTGAACTGCGCCATATTTGTTACTTTATGCCCCCCCAGCTACATTTGCGCAATAAAAAAATGATTTTGGAGCTATTATCCTTGTGATATTATGAATGAGAACGAGTTAGGATCCATCCCCACAACCCTCTTCAGTTGTCTTTTCTTTGCTTCGCTGGCACTAACCAACCCACTTCACGCGACAGAAATCGCGTTTTTCTACACGCTGGAGGAAGACATCGCGGCCTTTGAAAAGGTGGCGGGCAAACCGAGCCGGGTTTCTCCGGTGGGAGACACGCCAGTGAGGGTTTACGAGAGCGGCGGCCATCGCGCGGTTGCCGCGAAAATGGGATCGGGATGCGTGCGCACGGCGACTTCCGTCCAAGCCACACTCGCCCGATTTCCGGTGCAGTTCGTCGTCTCAGTGGGACCGGCAGGTGGTCTTGCGGAAGATCTCAATGCCGGGAGCTGGACGTGGATCCGCGAGGCAAAGGCCTACCAACGCGGCACTCATGGCGTCGCCGGATTCACGGCGGCCAAGGAAGCGGCGTTTTCCGTTGGGGAGATTCCTCCAATTTTGGAAGGCTTGTTAGCCTCGTTTGCTGTCGCCGACCCTGAAGACGCCGGAAAAAAAATCGAGGCTGCGAAGGCAGGCGATTCCGTACTGCGAGATGTTGTCGCCGCTTCAGGCGAGGTCTTCGTTGCGTCCGGCCAGCAAAGGGAAACCCTGCGGAACGAAACCAAGGCGGATGTCGTCGAAATGAATCTCTTCGGTTTGCTCACCGTGCAAAAAGCACACCGGCTTCCCGGACTACATCTTCGCGTTGTGAGCGACCGCGCCGACGATAATGCCAGCGAGTCATTTGCCCAATTCGTCAAAAGCTATGATGGCAGGGGCGGAACGCTTGTCGGGGAGTGGTTTCTTTCTCTCCCCGAAGACCGCACGGCGCCCAAAAGCTTTGACGGTCTTCGGCGGATCATCGACGGGAAGGAAGAGTAGCGGGATAACTATCCGCTTGAGACTATCGCTTTCAGTCGCCCGCATTCCGAACTCCTTCCGGCGGGACCGCGACCAGTTCGGAAAGCCGTTGGAGCGTAAGGTGTTTTCCGATTTCCGCGTCCGCGGAGGGACCAAATTCGCGAACCAATCGCTCATGACTGACGGAGGTCCCAAGTTGCGATTCAATTTTCAAAAGAAACTCCGCCACTGCCAACTCATCAATCCTGGCATCCAAATCGGAAAGCGGAACCTCTTCCTTACCTTCGATTTTCACTCCTGGAAAAGCTTGTGCAAACGCTGCCTTGACTCCCGGCAAGCGCGACTGTCCCAGCGCGCGAATCGGCTCGCGTTCCGACACCACGACAGTTTCTTCGCGGGGGTCACATGCTGCGAAGAGAAGACAAATAAGGGTTACCACAGCACTTCTCACGATGCTTTTCATTGTTTGTGTAACCTGTAACCTGACTGAGGCACAGAGAACATCCAAGTGTTTTTCCGTGCGAAACTCACGACAAGACCCATGGAAGCCGACGATTGGTATGATACCCCGCTCTACTACGACATCATTTTCGACGCCGACACGAAGCTCGAAGTCGATTTTCTCGAGTGGGTGTCCAAGGAATTCGGAAGGACGCGGCGGCAGGGTCCGTTGAAGGTCCTTGAGCCTGCTTGCGGGAGCGGGCGATTGATGGCGGAGTTTGCGCGGCGTGGCGCGAAGGTCAGTGGATTCGATCTGAACCCACATATGCTCGAGTTCGCGAGCAAGCGCTTTTCCGATGAGGGGCTGACAGGAAAGCTAAAGCAGGCTCGGCTCGAGGACTTCTCCGTGCGCGGCGCCTTCGACCTCGCGCATTGTCTGGTCAGCACTTTCAAATACATCGACAGTGGAAAGGGCGCCCGTTCGCATCTCGAATGTGTTGCGCGGCATTTGAAGACCGGCGGCGTTTACGTCCTCGGGCTTCATCTTACTGACTACGAGAAGCCGCGAGCGGCCCACGAGCGTTGGGAAGAAAAACGTGATGGCATCAAGGTGGTTTGCAACACGCGGACTCAGCCCGCGATCAAAGCGAAACGGACGGAAGACCTGCGCAGCCGTCTTCGTATTACCGAAAAACGCCGGACAAGGACACTGGAAACCCACTGGCAATTCCGCACCTACAACGCCGGACAAATTCGGCGGCTTCTGAAATCTGTACCCGAGTTCCAATTGATCGCCTGCTACGATTTCCACTACGATCGTGATTCGCCGAGGAAGCTCGATGACAGCCAAGAAGACATCGTGCTTGTGCTACGGAAATGCGGCTGACGCCAGTGGTTACACCTTCCAAGTGCAAAATGTCAAAGGGAGCTCCAACTGTGCAGCTTGAAGCTGCAACCACTGTTCCCGCCCGGAGCGGTCACTTTCGATTTTAATGCCCGTCTTCCCCGGACGTCAAAAGTTGAATGATCGCTTTCTTGTATGGACTGCCAAGCGGAATTTCTTCGATTTCTTCCGACGAAAACCACTCACGGTCGCCCGCACCACGATCCGCATCATGCACGTGCATCGTCACCGAGTAACGCGTGATTCCATACTTCATTTTCAACAGCACCGGCGCCTCCTCTTCTTCCTTCGCGGCTGCCGGGAGCTTCCAGAATCCCTGACGGCGACTACCGCTCTCGGGTTCAAGTAAGATCTTGCCCGCATCGACGACCCAAACGACATGCTCATCCACAGGCGTTGTTTTGACTCGTTCTTTCTTCCGGGGCAGCGACTCCGCGATGTCCTTGCCGGCACAGAATTCCGAAACCGGGCACGCCATGCACCGCGGCACACGGGCGGCGCAGTAGGTCTGGCCTAGTTCCATGAGTCCGGAATTGAAATCGCGGGCGTTGTCTTCCGGCACCAGTTCTTCCGCCCATGACCAAAGCTGGTTTTGTCCGGAGGTGGTGTCGATGCGCTCTTCGAAGGAAAACAAACGCGCAAGAACCCGGGCAATGTTGGCATCGACTGCTGGTTCGGGGAGGTTGTAAGCGAAGCTGGCCACGGCTCCCGCGGTGTAGCGGCCCACACCCGGAAGCGCGAGGATCGCAGAAGGGTCCCGCGGAAACTCGCCGCCATGTTCGTCGACGATCGCCCGCGCTGCTTTTTGCAAATTGCGCGCGCGGTTGTAATAACCGAGCCCCTCCCATGCCTTCAGCACTTCCTGTTCTTCCGCGGAGGCGAGAGCCTCCACGTTGGGAAATTTTTTGAGCCAGTTGGTGAAATACCCGCGCTCAAGAACAGTCGCGACCTGCGTTTGCTGAAGCATCAATTCCGAAACCAGGATCGCGTAAGGATCTTCCGTCCGTCGCCATGGATAGTCCCGACCATTCGCCGCAAACCATTCGAGAATGGCTTCGACAAAAGGCTCGCGTTGGGTCTCAAGATTCATTCGGAGGAAACGGCCACATTCGCAGCCACCCATTCCAGATACGACGCGCTCCCATCAGCGACATCAAGCGCGATGATTTCGGGGACATCGTAGGGATGCCATTCGGAAAGGGAGTCCTTCAGTTGGCCCAGCCCGGAAGCGGTCGTTTTGATGATGGCCAGCACCTCGCTTTCCGTTTCGACGGCCCCTTTCCAGCGGTAAATGGACTCGACCCCAGGGAGCACATTGACACACGCGGCCAGTTGCCCTTCGACGAGTTTTGTGCCAATTTGTCGCGCCGTTTCCGCGTCTGGAAAAGTGCTCAAGACGAGGAGAATCCGGCTTTTTTCTGATTTTTGATCCATCGTGAAATCCGGCTTCGTCGACAAATTGATCCAGCGCGTGGACCGCGTCGAGCCCGGGGAGGTGCAACAATACCTGAACCGGCTCGTTCAGGAAAAGGGGTTCTTCGAAAAGATTTTCGAGGCGCTTCGCGAGGGCGTCATTGTCGCGGACGGCGACGGCACCATTCTCTACATCAATCGGTCGGCGGGCGCGTTCTTCGGTGCGCAGGCGGAAGCGGCCACCGGCAAGTCCATTGGTGACATTGTCAGGGGCATGGATTGGTCGGCGCTGGTTTCCACCCGCGCGACCGTCAACCGCGACATGGAGGTGTTCTATCCCGAGAACCGGATTCTCAATTTCTACATCACGCCTCTTCCACTCGTCGATGACGATGAACCCGCCGACGGAGACATCGCTTATGTGATGCTTGTCCGCGATGCAACGGAGAATCGACGCCACACGGAAGAGAAGATCGAGTCCGAGCGACTCAATGCGTTGACGATGCTTGCTGCCGGAGTCGCCCATGAAATCGGAAACCCGCTGAATTCGCTCAACATCCATTTGCAGCTTCTCGAACGGAAAGTGAAAAAGGCCGTTCCTGATCTCTACAAGGAAACGCTAAAAGAGTATTTCGAAATCGGCACCTCCGAGGTGAAGCGGCTCGACTTCATTGTCGATCAATTCCTCCGCGCCATTCGTCCATCAGAACCGCAGTTCAAAATGACGAATGTGAACGAACTGGTGGAAGAATCCTGCCGGTTTTTGGAACCCGAACTCAAGGACCGCGAGATCCGGGTCACGCTCGACCTTGCGGAGGGAGTCCCATTGCTGAAAATCGATCCCGACCAACTGAAGCAGGCCTTCTACAACCTCATCCGCAACGCCTCACAGGCCATTGGCGCTGACGGCGACATACTCGTGCGCAGCGATCTCGACGACGACTTCGTCGAGATTCACTTCGTCGATACTGGCGGAGGAATCCCCGCTGAGGCGATGGGCCAGATCTTTGACCCCTATTTCACGACCAAAAAAACGGGGTCCGGCCTCGGCCTGCTCATCGTCCGTCGGATCATCCGCGAACATGGCGGAGAGATCCGGTTTGAAAGCAAGGAAGGGGAAGGAACAAAGGTGACCGTGTTCCTTCCCCGTTACGAAAAAAACGTCAGGATGCTGAAGGACTAAAAAACGTGTTAGCAGCCCCAACGATCATTTTTCATCCCCTTAGCGCCGGTAGCAGCTGCTGTAGCGTGATCCGTAGGAGCGGCTGGAATACCGCGAAGTCGAATACCGTTTCACGTAGGAAGGCGAGTAGCTTCTTTTGTAACTCGACCCGTAGGAGTAGCTCCTTCTCGGGTAAGAGTAGCTGCTACGCGAGTAGGAGCGGCTGCCGTAGCTGGAATACCGCGACGTGGGATAATATCGCTTTCCATAGCTGCTCCCGTAATACTTGCTGGATTTGTAGGAACTACCGTAGCCGGATGAGCAGCGGTAGTCGGCGGAAGCGGTGGTCGCTGCGCCAATGGTCATTAGGAATGCCGCGGACGCGGCCACAAGGATGCTTTTCTTTTTTGTCATTTTTCTTTTCTGTTTTCGGGTTCTACCGCAGGTTTTTTCGACTGTCCGGGAGCGTTCAAAGGTCACCCTTCCGGTCGGATTTGTTTCCCCGGATTCCGCCGATGGAAGTCGTGCGGAACCGCCGCTCGTTTTCTCTGATAGAGATGCGCCAGCCTTTCGCGAACACGAGTGGTCTGATTTTGACGGGGCGGGCGCGGAGAAATTCGGAATTCTTTTTCGATTTTGCTGAGAGAGCCGATCTGGGGAATGAAGAACCTTCTTTTTGGGCGCCTCGAGGTCGGAAATTCGCCAAATCCGCTGGTCAGGCAAACAGCTCGGAAAGAAAGGCTGCCAGCAGCGCGGGACAGCTCAGAACTCCAAGTCGATGGCGTTTTCCTATTCATCACAGTCTTCAACCGAATCGCCGCTCAAATACGAGATCCGTGCGGCCCAATTATTCCTCTTTATAAAAGCCGTAAACTGAACCGAGAGCGATTATGGAAGATACCGTTTTACTGATTGTTGATGACGAAAAGAACACGCGCGACGGGCTTCGGCGGTCGTTCGAGGACGACTTCGATGTCTATGTCGCCGCCGACACCGGGGAAGCGCTTGAGATCATCAAGAACGAAGCCGTTGAAGTCATGATCACCGATCTGCGTTTGGGATCGGAAGACGGGATGGAATTGATCGAGAAGGCCTTGCAAACCCCTCGTCCACCCATTGCCATCATGATGACCGCGTATGGCTCAGTGGATACGGCGGTCGAGGCGATGAAGCGAGGCGCATATGATTTTGTCACGAAGCCACTGAACATCGACGAACTGGAGATTCTCGTGCGCCGGGCCCTGCACAGCAGAAAACTGGAATCGGAAAACGTCGCGCTCAAGAAGCAGGTCGAGAAGAAATTCGCCGTCTCGAACATCATCGGTGATTCGCCGGCGATGAAGGAGGTGTTTGAGACGATCGAGCAGGTCGCGCCAACGAAAGCGACGGTCCTTATCGAAGGAGAAAGCGGAACTGGAAAGGAATTGGCGGCCAAGGCGATCCACAACTTGAGCGGCCGTCCCGCGACGAAGCTGGTCACTGTGCATTGCGCGGCCCTTTCACCGCAGCTCCTCGAAAGCGAACTCTTCGGTCACGAGCGCGGCGCGTTCACCGGGGCAACCGAGCGGCGGATTGGCCGCTTCGAACACGCCAACGGCGGGACATTGTTCCTCGACGAAATCGGCGAGATCGACAGCAGCACCCAAGTGAAGTTGCTTCGCGCGCTCGGTGAACGCACGGTCGAACGTGTCGGCGGAAACAAACCGATCGAAGTCGACGTCCGCGTCCTCGCCGCAACGAACAAGAACCTGTCCGAACTCGTCGCGACGGGCGAATTCCGCGAGGACCTTTTCTTCCGGCTGAACGTGGTGAGTATCACGATGCCGCCGCTGCGAGAGCGCATCGAAGACGTGCCCATGCTGGCCAGCGCGTTCGCGAAGGAATTCGCAAAGGAAAACGGAAAGCCGGCCAATGAACTGTCCGCAGAAGCCATGCGTTGCCTCGTCGAGCACGACTGGCCCGGAAACGTGCGCGAATTGCGGACGGCCATCGAACACGGCGTCGTCATGAGCACCGGGGAGAAAATCAGCCTTCGGAATTTGCCTGCTTCTGTCCGACAATGCCGCGAAAAGGGCTCCGGCGCTTCAGGCGTAAAAATCCCACGAAGCGCCGATGGCAGCGACCTGAATATCGAAAACATGGAGCGTTCCTTTATCGGACTCGCCCTCGAAAGAACTGGTGGAAACCGGACAGAAGCCGCAAAGCTCCTAGGGATCAGCCGTCGGACGATGCAAAGGAAACTACAGGCTTTTCAGCAGGAAGATTCGGGTTAGAATGCCGCGGTTCAGCTGAGAAGCCAAATTCGGACTATTTCCAACTCAATCGTCCACACCGGCTTCTTGAAGCCAGACACTATCTGCCTCCCACATGTCCCTACGTCAGTTTTTCTCCACTTCCGGCGGTGAACTCAGCCCGGCTATCATTGTCCGTCGTGCACTGTTCCTCGTCCTCCTTTGCATCCTGTCATACTTTTTCCTGGGAATCAGTTTCAGGGGCCTGACAAGTTCTCTGGGCATCGATCAGGCACAGATTGCACGCGAAGTCGCCCGATCAAACGGGTTCAGCACAAAGGTCGTTCGACCTGCGGCCCTGTTCCGGGCCGAGCAACACAAGCTCGATAAGGGAGAAGACGAACAAGTCCGACTTGTTCATTTCCCGGATACTTACCATTCGCCGCTCAACCCCTTGCTCAACTCCGTCGTTCTCAAGCTTTTCAAAGGGAACGGTGACTGGACGTGGAAAGAGGAAGTGGAAAAAGTCTATTTCCCAGACCGCATCATCGCCGGGACATCGATCCTTCTATTCCTCTGTTCCATTGGGATCAACTACCTGCTCATTTCACGAATCTTCGATACGAAACTAGGAGGGGTCACCGCACTCTTAATGTTGCTGTGTGAGTTGAATTGGCAATTTACACAGACCGGGTTACCGCAGATGTTGATGTTGTTCCTGTTCTCTTTCGCCAGTTATTTCCTCTACAAGGCGATAGAAAATCAACAGGCGGAAAAAGGAGTTACCCCTTGGGTGCTTCTAGCTGGCGGCTTTTACGGCTTATTGGCCCTTTCCCACTGGCTGACTATTTGGATATTCCTGGGGTTTCTGATTTTCGTCTCATTTTACTTCCAGCCCCGGGGCGTTTTAGCAGCGATATCGATTGCAATCTTCCTCGTCATCACCGGAATTTGGGGAGCTCGAAATATCTCGGAGACCGGCAACCCGTTTGGCACCGCCTACCTCACCATGTTGGCTACGGACGGGAGCCGGGAGGCCGTGATGAGGGAATACAGCGCGGAAGCCACGTTCAGCATGCGCGGATTACCGACTCGCCTTGCCCTCGACTCCATATCTCAGCTGAAGAGTCTATACAGCCATCTGGGTGCGATCGTTGCGGCTCCGCTATTCTTTCTCGCTCTTCTCCACCCTTTCAAGAGGAAGGAAATCGCGGACGCCCGGTGGTGCATACTGCTCATGTGGCTATTTGCAGTAATCGGAATGTCCTTCTTCGGCGTGGGAGGTGAAATACACTCCAACCAACTGCATATACTGTTCGCCCCCATCATGACTGGTTACGGACTGGCCATCTTGTCCGTCCTCTGGACTCGGCTCGGGGTTTCCTCAAATTCCGCAGTGGTCATGAACGGCCACCTCATCATCGCGGTTGCCATCAGTATTATTCCGCTCGTGCTTTCCTTCTGGCCGAAGTTGCAGGCAAGTCTCACCATTTCCGACCGCCAGGAAGTGAATCCAAGATATTCATTGGCTATAGCCTGCCAGGAACTTGAACTCGAAGAAGCCGAGATCATCGTCTCCGACAATCCGTATCACGCGGCGTGGTACGGAGACAAAACGACTCTTTGGCTTCCCAATTCACCCTCCCAACTTGAGGAGATCGCCAACTACACCGAAGGAAACAAACAACCCATTCGCGGACTTCTACTTGTCTTCCGCGAGGCATTGCAAAAATCGCTCGCGGACTTGATGCAGGTCTCCAGAGACGGGCCTTGGGCAGACATTTATCTCGAAACGCTCCGAATCGCGCGACAGGGCCGACAGTATCGTCCTGCACCGCGACCTACAGGAATCCCGTTCTGGTTTTCGGACACCGATTCGCGGGTCCAGGGCCGGGGCCTCTTCTTCCTGCGTCGCTAAATCGCCCTCCTTGGACGCCGCAAATCCGAGGCGGGCCATCGGGCCGTCTCGACTGGAATTTGGCGTTGGCACATTGGGGAAATTGATTGAGTTTGTCGATCCGGCCCATCCCCCGTCGATTCACCCAATGTCCAAGTCCGCCACCAGCAAAGATCAGGAATCCTTTGAGGATTCGCTCCAGCGGCTGGAGGAGATCATTGAGCACATGGACGACGAAGAATCATCCATCGACCAGGTCCTCTCTCGCTATCAAGAGGGCTCAGACCTGCTCATCAAGTGCCGCAAACAAATCCATACCTTTCACGAGAAAGTGGAAAAAATCACCAAAGCTCTCGAAGAAGATGTTCCGCAGCTTTCCGCCTTCGAGGATGAAAACTAGCCTGCCTGCGATTCGTATCGTTACCTGATATGCCACCTGAGGAGAAAGCCAACCCATCAGCCCCGCTTCCAGAAATCCGCGGACCAGAGGACGTCAAAGCGCTTCCGGAGGAGCAGCTCCCCCAGCTCGCCGAGGAGATCCGCCGGACTTTGATCGAAAGCCTCTCCCAAACCGGAGGGCACCTGGGACCGAATCTTGGCGTTGTCGAGTTGACCATTGCGCTGCACCGCGTCTTCAATAGCCCGAAGGACAAATTCGTTTTCGACGTCAGCCATCAAGGTTACGTGCACAAAATGCTTTCCGGCCGCTGGGATCGCATCGACACGATTCGCCAATACGAAGGACTGAACGGTTTTCTTCTCCGCACCGAGAGCGAACATGATTGCTACGGTGCCGGTCACGCCGGCACCGCCTTGTCCGCCGCTCTTGGAATGGCATCGGCGCGCGACCTTGCTGGCGGCGATGAACACGTCGTCGCCGTCGCTGGTGACGCTGCCTTTACCTGTGGCCCAACCTTTGAAGCACTCAACAACGTTGCGGAAACGACCAAAAAATTCATCATCGTTCTCAACGACAACGAGTGGTCCATCGACAAAAACGTGGGCGCCATCGCCCGCTACTTCAGCAAGATCACGACGAGCAAAACGTATGCGCATCTGCACGATACTGCGGCGAACTTTGTTGAGAAGGTCATCGGAAAAGGCGCACGGAAACTGGCGGGTAAGGTCGAAAGCGGAGCGAAGAACGTCCTTGTTCCCAGTGTATTCTTCGAAGAATTCGGGATTCGCTACTTTGGTCCCATCGACGGTCACGACGTCGAACTCCTGACCAAGACGTTCGAATTTCTCAAAGAGCAGAACGATCCGGTCATCCTCCACATCATTACGGAAAAAGGCCGTGGATATGCACCGGCGCTTGCCAAGCCGGACAAGTTCCACGGTCTCGGCAAATATGCGGTCGAAACCGGCGAAACCGCCGCCGCCGCGATGCCCACTTACTCATCGCTTCTCGGGAAACATTTGGCGGAATTTGCGAGGATTGACGAGAAGATCACCGCCATCACCGCCGCCATGCCCGGAGGAACAGGGCTGATGGCCTTCAAGAACGACGAGACGGTCGCGGAACGGTATTTTGACGTCGGCATCGCCGAAGAACACGCCGCCCTTTTCGCGTGCGGTCAGGCGGTCAACGGCTTCAAGCCATTCCTCACCATTTACTCAACGTTCATGCAACGCGCCTATGACATGATCATCCATGACATCGGCATTCAAAATCTGCCCATCCGGCTTTGCATGGATCGCGCGGGACTTTCCGGCGACGATGGCCCCACCCACCACGGGTTGTTCGACATCGGCTACCTGCGTCACGTCCCAAATATCGTGCACATGCAGCCAAAGGATGAAGAGGAATTCATCGACATGCTGTGGACGATGGCAAAATACGACAAAGGCCCCATCGCCATCCGCTATCCGCGTGGTGCCGGAACGGGTGCTGCTCCAAAGGAAGAACCTCATGTTCTGGAAATCGGCAAAGCGGAAGTCATCAGCAGTGAAGGAGAAGTCTGCCTCATCGGGCTCGGTCATCTTTTCAGCATGGCGGAGGAAACCCGGACTTTACTCGAGGAAATGGGCATCACTGTTTCGCTCATCAATCCGCGGTGGATCAAGCCACTGGATGAAGACGCGATCACTGCACTTGCCGAGAAGGCCACCGTCGTGTGCACCTTCGAGGACCACGTCTTGAAAAACGGATTCGGTTTGTCCGTGATCGAACTGCTGCATGAGCGAGGGGTCAACACTCCCGTCGAACGCATCGGATGGCCGGACGAATTTATCGAACACGGGTCAATCCCGATTCTCCGGGAGAAGCACGGCATCACCGCGGAGAAGGCCGTTGAAAAAATTCTCCAGCATTTTCCCGGTCTCGGAAATGCCGTCAACGAAGCCCGGACCTCAGCCACAGCTGCTGCCACCGCCTGAAGGAAAAAACTTCAAGTCCCTGAGAGGACATCCACCGGGGCGTGCCCGATTTCTGATGCGAGGGCATTTAGAGCCTCGATTTCTGCCTGCGAGAACAACAGACCGCCCGCTTCGGTAGTCTTCTTCGCGAAGTCGGCTTCGATTTGGCCTGGCAAAATGCAGTTTTCGTTTCCGTGGCCAAGGACATCTTCGATGACTGCCTTGATGTTCTCACCCTGCGAACGGCCTTGGGCAAAGACTCCGCAACTCATCGCCTCGGGGTGGATGACCTGAAAATAAAATGAAGGCGTCCGCTTTTCGCCATCAGGAATCGGCTTACTCCGGATAGTCGGCAAGCTTCCGCCAATTAGTGCCGCGACCAATTCATTGATTAGGGAAAGACCATATCCCTTATGTGCGCCGAATGGCAGAAGGGCGGCCACTTTGTTTGGGTCAGTTGTCGGATTTCCATCGGAATCCACGGCGGCATTCGGCGGTAGTTCCTTTCCTTCCCGTTTGAATTGCTGCACGCGCCCCATCGCCACCGTGCTTGTCGCCCAATCGACCACCACAGGAAACCCAATCGCCTCGGTCGTCGGAAACCCCCATGTATGCGGATTCGTCCCCAATGTTGGGAATTTTCCACCAAACGGAACCACTTCCGTGACAGCCGCCGTGCAATTCGTGTAGGCAATATACCCTCTCTTCGCCGCGTCCATCACATAGCCTCCGCCCCAGAGGTAGTGGAACGCGTTGTCTACACTCACTTGGCCGATCCCATACTCGTCTGCGAGACGGATACACTCTTCCATCGCGGCAAACGCCGTCGATTGTCCTAGCTTCATATTCGCGTTCCAAACTCGGCTCGCCGCAAACTTTCCCTTCGGAGAAACGTCTTCGATCTCCGCACCAGGCACGCACCCACCCGCCTTGCTTCCAAAAAGATCATCCAAATGCAGGGCCTTCAGCGCGTTGTGCGTCCGGATGCCGTGGCTCGTCGCGAGTTCACAAAAGCGTGCCGCATCCTCACACTCCTTATCTAAAAAACCTCGGCTCGCATACGCTGCCTGCACAAGGGAAAAATGACTCTCGAGGGAAACTGCTTGTAAGTCCGACATGGCCGAGACCTACCAGCAGCTGAATCGAATTTCAAAGACAAGAATCGCTCAACTTGGGAGCTACTTTGCCGCGAGTTTCGCACGTAATCCCGGCACAACAGTCCTTTGACAACAGACAGGAGAACTACAGGTCCGTTGTCCTGCCTCAATCTCAACTTCCTCATCCTCGTCTTCACCGGGAGGCGAAAGCGAAACCGATCCACCCGCCACGGGAACCATGAAGTATTGGGGAATATCCGCCTTGAATCGCATAATGCCGCCGCCAGTACCAGCATCGAGCCTCGCGATCACCACTTCATCGTTGTCTGCAACAAGCGTACTTCCCGATCCCACTGTGCCGGCATTCATCCATGCCTTGCCATCTTTCGATACTTCAAATCCGTACCTCAATCCATCGGCTAACGCATTCGCCTGTTTCGGACAAGTCACTTGGAGCCCGTCCACGGAAAGCACGGGACCGGGAACCGCTGACAAGTCCGGCTCATCGACTTCAAGTCCCAGCATATACTCGAGAATGTTCGAAAGACCGTCATCGTCGTCATCTCCGTGGATACTCGCTGTCGATGTGTTGTGAAGGGACCACGCGACAAAATTGGGCTGCCCGGTCAACACCTTCAACATGTCCCAGCCGTCAACGCCGTTCCAACCGGCATCATTTGTGAAGACCACCGACGTCTGGGCATCAATAAGACGTTCGGTCAGGGCCGCAGGGGCCATCAGATTGTCGTCTCCCCCCATGTGACCAAGGCCCAGATTGTGACCCAGCTCATGGGAAATCACGCTGGCAACCGCATCCCGCCCCTCGGTGAAGTTCAAAAGTTCGGCTCCCACCGTCATGGTCAATCCGTTACTGTCCACAAAGGCAAGACCAGCTGCCGTATAGGGGGAGAGGAGGCTGCTGCCGGGAACGATCCTCACAAAGAACATATTCACCACCGTGGGATCAGGATGAAGCATGTGGAATCCTTCATAGTCCACGATCTCGATCAAATGATCGTCCGGCGGCCGGTGCACGCCCTGATAATAATTCCCGGGTGAACCGTCGTAACAGAAATCGTTGACGAAATATGTCGGATCCGACCAGACTACTCTTATTCCGGACTGGATCCAAATGCGGTTTATCTGGGCCTTTATGTATGACTCGGTTTCTTCATCGCCGAGAAATAGAGCCGTTTCGCCGTTCGACTTCTTACAAATAATCGGTTGAACTATGACCTCACGGATGAGGCTTGAGTAACCGTTTACCGTGGTTTCTGCCTGAACAAATGACGACAGAAGACCACACAACACGACTGCAGTACACGCAGGGATTGGTACTTTCATTGCTAAGCGGAGGTGACCCCATAAGGTCCTTCGATGCCCCTATTTGATCAATGCGTGCACCGGTGCTTTGTCGGTATATACGGATACCGAGAGGAAGATTGACAGATCAGTCAATTAAATGCGTTGTGAACCTAATCCTCCAACTTCCCACGCAAGCCCACTCTTACTTCCCTGAAGCAACATTCAGGTTTACTGCATACGCGCCTTCCTTGCTCCACACTTCTAGCAGTTACCGGAAGACCGAGAGTGACAGATCCACCCGACGACGGAGTCAGAAAATTTGCTGGGATTCCCGCTTTGAAACGCATAATCCCTCGCTGCGTTCCGGCGTTCAATCTCGCGGACAAGGTCGAAGCATCATTTACGAGCACCGTGCTACCTGACCCAGATTCTCCCGCACTCTGCCAAGACTTCCCATCACCACTGACCTCTATTTCGTAGAGGAGACCATCATCTACTGCCGAACTCTGCTTTGCGAAAGTCCACGTCAGCCCGTCGGGAGACATAGTCGGCGCGGGGAACTGCTCGGTGTTTGGCACCAGGACATCCGTGCCAAACATATACTCAAGCACATTGATAACTCCGTCATTGTCATCGTCCGCATGTGTCGCAATCTCCGAAGTGTTGTGCAGCGACCACGCTGCAAACTCAGGCTGACCGGACACCACTTGCAACATGTCCCAGCCATCAACTCCCTCCCATCCAGGGTCGTTGGTAAAAACAGTCGCCGTCTGACCAGTCGATAGTTGCTCGGTTTGTCCAGCGACACTCATCAGGTTCAGATCTCCTCCGATATGGTCCAAGCCAAGATTGTGGCCCAATTCATGAGAGACCAAGCTCGCAACCGCGTCGCGTCCATCCGACGACGTTAGCAAATCCTCTCCTACATAGATTGCTCCACCGTTGCTATCAAGAAATGACAAGCCAGCAGCAACATTCGGCGGCAAGCTTGTTGTTCCGGGAGATATGCGCACGAAAAATAAGTTCGCCACCTCGCCGTCCGGATGCTTGGCCGGTGCGCCATCCACATCGACGATCCGGATAAGATGGTCATCAGCTGGCCTAGCCGCTCCCCCGTAGTAGTTTCCAGGAGATCCGTCATAGCAGAAGTCATTGACAAACTCGGTCTCTGGTAACCACGAAATGCGAATACCTGATTGGATCCAAATACGATTGATCTGCTTTTTGATATAATCTTCCGACTCGGCGTCACCCAGGAAAGCCGCCGTCTCACCTGTCGACTTCTTGCAAATGATCGGCTGAACTCTGACCTCGCGAATAAGATCACTGTAGGTGTTCACGATCGTCTCTGCCTGACTCCCGAAAGGGAGGCACGACACCAGCGCGAGCGCGGAAATCAATGAACGGCAAGGATACATTTCCAAGGGGACAACCTTGGATAAAATCGCTTCTAATTGCGGATCATCAATGCTCCGCCGGCATTATTTTATAATTTCTGGAATGCGATCATAAGTCACCTCCTAAAACAACTTGTCTGCGGGAATTTTCGCAATCCTGCAATCCACCTTTGCGAGAATCTACCTCGCCTTTCTTGCAACAAGGATGGAACTTACCGCGGGGTCAAAACGGTATCCGACACCGAAATCAAGTCGGCGACCACCTGTCTGTTGATAGGCCCGACGAAGATCGGCTTGGTAGTAGCTTTGGAAGATATCGAGCGTTCCTTGGTAGTTTCCGTGCAGCTGAAGACTCCACTCTCCATCGGCGAGATATCGGTAGGGAATGCCCGAAGGATCCTGAACAATTGCATCGCTATATTTTTCGATGGCAGCCCGCGTTTTGGAGAAACCGCCGCTGTGAAGCAGATAGGAAGCACTCTTGATGAAAGTCACACCGGGCCTGTTTGCGGCCATTAGTTGATGAAATCTATTCCCACCACTGTTCGATAAGTCGGTCCGAAAGTAACATACCGTTTTTGAAGATCCGTAAGGAGAGGAGCAGCGAATTCTCACACCATTTCCCGAAGACGACGCAATAATGCCACCTGACGATGATAAGCTTACCGACTCGACGGAGTGGATCGCATGTCCGGTCCGGGCGAGATAGACATACAAAATCGGAATGACTCCCCGCAACTTCGTTCTGTTCAGATCCACTCGCATGTCTTTGGTGATGAAATAACTGAAATCTAGAGACGACGCAATGGATGTCTGGAGTCCTTGGAGGGCATAGTTTAGCTCACCATCGCTCATCGCGTTCAGGTTAGGAATCGAACCTACCGGTTCGAGACCGCAAAGAAGATAAGTTCTCACATTGGGGAAAAACGCGTGGGCATAAAGAAAGTCGGGGCCCCCGAATGGATAAAAAACCGTGTTGCGACCGGCACCGATGTTCCCGATTGCGCCGCGTTGCCACGATTTGATCGATCCGAGCCGGCCGGAAGCACGGTTCCATCTCGCGTCCATTTGGTAGGCGTGATTGCGCCAGTAGTTGGTGGATTGGAGCGCAGCGTAATTCGAGGTGCGACTGGACATTCCGGCAAGAAAACGCGCTTGCTCATTCGGTGCCGTCACCGGATACGCCCGGTTATCATCGACCGGAATCGCACGTCTCACCTCAAATCCTCCTTCACGCGAAACGGGCGATGGGGGTGGGGGTTGGTTTTTTTTCGTCGCCTTGGTGCGGTTCCTGAACTGGAAGAGCCGCCGTTCCCTCGCGTCTGACTCCTCCGGTAAGCTCCCAAATAAGACAGCAACACTAATGAAGATTGGAAAAAGGAGACGATGAGACAGTGAGGGATAATTCGTCATACCCAAGAAGAAATCAGAAACCGCGATCAATTCCAAGTCTAATCCACTTCAATTGATCGGCGCGTTCAAACGATCGCCGTGGTGCATAAACGACCAGTGATCAAATATTCCAGACTACTGAACAATTCCCCGCTCGCTCGCTTCGATGAAATCGATCAACTCTATGACTCTCGCGTTGCCGCCTTCTTCTTCGTTCCTTTTGCGCAGCGTTTTCAATCGCTCGGACATCGTTCCTGCCGTGTTGCGGAAGAGCCAGCGGAAGGCGTCTTTCAGGGCTCGGACTTCAGCGTCGGAGAATCCCCTTCGCTGAAGTCCCACGATGTTCACCCCGCGAAGTTTCGCCGGGTTCCCGTCGGCAATCATGAATGGCGGAATATCCTGGACGATTTTCGCACATCCGCCGGTCATCGCATGGGCGCCGACACGGCAGAACTGGTGGACGGCCGAAAGACCGCCGAGTACCACGTGGTCACCGACATCGACGTGGCCGGCGATGGTTCCGTTGTTCGAAAAGATTGTGTGGTCGGAAATCGTGCAATCATGCGCGACGTGACTGTAGGCGAGGAAAAGATTGGCGTTTCCAATCGCCGTTTTCCCGTCGGCGGATGTGCCGCGATTCACGGTGACGAATTCCCGAAAGACATTGTCATCCCCCACTTCCAGATAAGTCGGCTCGCCGTCGTATTTCAAATCCTGTGACTTTCCGCCAATGGCACAATGCGGAAAGAACTCATTTCGAGCACCAAACTTCGCGTGCCCTGACAAACTGACATGGTTGTGCAACCGACAGTCAGGACCGAGTTCCACATCTGCGCCAACTACACAATACGGACCCACCTGTGTCCCCTCTCCAACCTTCGCAGTTGGATCAACGACCGCCGTTTCATGAATGGTAGGCTCAGCCATTGCGTTGCTTCACAATCACACGTCCATGATGGCGAATTTCAGCTCGCCTTCGGAAGTCACTTCTTCATTCACGTAACAACGGGCCGCCGCGTAGCCGATTCGCGAACGCGTCTTCAGTATCTCCACTTCGATCACCAGACTATCTCCTGGTCTCACCGGTTTGCGAAACTTCACTTTATCGGCACTCATGAAATAGCCGATCTTCCCGGCATTCTCCGACATCCGCATAAGCAAGATACTCGCCACCTGCGCCATGGCTTCCACCTGAAGGACGCCCGGCATGATAGGATGACCTGGGAAGTGGCCATTGAAATACTCCTCGTTGATCGAGACCTGCTTCAATCCGCGGCCCTTTTTCTCTCCCTCGAATCCAATAATTCGGTCCACCATGAGAAATGGATAACGGTGCGGAATGATCTTTTTGATCTCTTCGACTTCGAGAATACCTTCTCCCTTCGGAATACTGACCGCCGGAACCGCCGCCGCCATCTCGTCGTAGTAACCCTTCAGTTGCTTGGCCATCTGCGTGTTCGGACCATGCCCGGGCTTCACGCAAATGACGTGACCCATGATGCGTTTTCCAGAAAGCATAAGATCGCCGACAACATCGAGAATTTTGTGCCGCGCGAACTCCTCCTGAAAGCGCAACGGCTCTTTGCTCATGACGGAGTCGTCACGAATCACGATGGCGTTCTCCAAACTACCTCCCTTGATCAATCCCTTTTCCAGCAACGGCTCGACGTCCTCGTAAAAGACAAAGGTCCGCGCCGGAGCAATTTCCTTTTCATATGTCTCCGGGTTGATCTCCGTTGAATAAAACTGCGTCATGCGACCGTTGGGGCCCGACTGCGTGCAACTCACCCGAAACTTTTTATCGGGCACGATCGTCATGATCGACCCATCACCGACTTCCTGATGAATCGGCTCCCGCACGGTGTAGATACGACGCGGCTTGTCCTGTTCTTCGAGACCCGCCTTTTTGATGGCTTCGACGAATGGCATCGCGCTGCCGTCGCCGATCGGCGGCTCGTTAGCGTCCATTTCGACAAGGGCATTATCAACACCCATGCCGACAAGCGCGGAAATCACATGTTCGACGGTATGCACCTTTACCGAACCGGCGGCCAAGGTCGTCGCCCGCTCAACCTGCTGGACGTTGTTCACACTCGCAGGAATGAACGGCTGGTCGTCGAGGTCAACGCGACGGAATTTGATACCGTGATCCGCCGGAGCAGGCTGGAGAGTTAGAGTGACTTTCTCTCCCGTGTGCAACGAGGTTCCAGTGATCGTCGAGGATTGGGCGAGGGTATGCTGATTTTCAGAACTCATTCAGGCGTGGGAGCGAAGCCCTCTCCCGTAGGCGATCAAGGCCCTTCCGTCAAGTTCCTCGCGGTGCTCGCTTAATCCATTTTTGGAGCGTGGACTCGAGATCAATTCCGCTGCTGGATGGCTCCGACCCGCTGTCAAAGTAAGCGGCCTCAATCGCTCCTGCTTCCTCGCGAAGGCCCGCAAGGTGCTTCTCCGGAAAATCCGCATCCTGCTCCATACGGCGCAAAAGCGAAACCGCTGTAAACGGCGTCAATTCGGACGGCACCGCGTATCGCTCTTCCGCCGTTTCCCGATCACCCCGCGGCCAGAACATGAAAATTCCTAACAAAATTACCAAAAGAGCTGCACCGGAAATCAACCACGGCCACATCGACTTTCCAATTACCGGCGCACCCATTCCCGCGAGACGGAGCACCGGCCCGGATTCAACGAGATCGACGTCCTCATAAGTTTGAAAAATCGACCCCTTCGTCTCGACCTTCGGTTCACCGAACTCGAATTTTGCCAAAGCCTCTGCCGTCGCTTCTTCTTTTTGAGCGAGCTTCAAGACCCACGTTCGCTCGGAAATCGCTGCCGGAATATCCCCTTCAGAATCCATTTCGATGATGCCAAGCGGCTGGGCGTCCGTCTCAGCGACTTCAAAACCTTCAGGATCAAAGTCGAGCAAATTCTCAAACGCTGGCACCAATCCCTTGGCTGTCGCACGGACTTCCAATTGCATATCGTCCTCGTTGAAAGTTTGCGTTACTTCCAAATCCGCGAAAGGGCGTTGTAGTGTTTCGTCAGGATTTCCATCCAAAGGAATCTTGGCAGAGCTGATGGGAAGTATGACGTATCCGGACGAGTCGAGAAAATCGAGGTCCATTTGCAACGGCGGAAGCATGTCGACCTCGGAACCCTTTGCTTGCAACAAAATGTAGGCGTAGGGCGTCACGCGCCAATCTGGCTTGCCGGTGCCGCGCGATTTGATCTTGGCATCGTGGAACGTGACTGAGTGCACGAGGAAATGCTCCTCCAGCGTCGCACGCGCCGCCTCTTCGAACTTGTCGCGGTAATCCTCTTTCGGTCGGCCATAATTCCAGGCGTAAGGACTGTTGTTTTGGTTCGTGAGATACTTGGAAAAGCCCCCGGACTCCCGTTCGATGTGTTTCGTGTGGGTCAAATCCACGAAAACCCCAAAAGGAGCCTCGTGACCGACCTTGTCGCTGCCGTCCAGTCGCGTCTCAAGACGAATTTCGGTCACGAGATCGTTGTAGTAATCGAAAACCTTCTGCGCCTGCCGCGCCTGCTTGTCGCCACCGGCTATCTCGAGACCGGACTTGAGATAGCGGTGTTTCAATTCGGCCTTCACCGAGCTCATGCGCGTGGAAAGCGAATTGGCAAACCGCCCCATGTGACGCTCCGCGGCACGATCCGGCAGGGAAAGAATGGCTTCACGGAGCTTCGGCAATTCCGCGGTCACCGGTACCTGCGTGTGCCGAATGGCCCCGAGGTCGCTGGCCCCGAGGCTGGCGTAGAACCACTGGTCAAAGACCTGAGATGACTCTTCATGCTCCTCACGCTCAGGCGCACCATTCACATAAAGCTGCGCTGCCTTCGCGAATCTCGCTAGGCCGCGACTCTGACGCTCCTTGAACTCGGAGGACGGCGATAATTCATGCGCGTAAACAAGCGCGTCGTATTCCGTCGCCGCAAGCGCGAGCGCGAGTTGCCAGGAATCCGGATTCGCCTGCACGGCTTCACCCGCCATGCTCATCGCAACCTCGTATCCACGTTGGACTTCGGCTTCGATTTCCTTGTCCCTCCGCTTCGTCTTCTTGTCCTGCTGCACCTTCGGGTTGCGCCAGATCGTGATCAGGTTTTGTCGCATCTTTTGCACCAGCTCCGCCTGCATCTCCGGCGACAGCTTCGCGAAGGAACCGAAAACAAGTTCAATATCCTTCGCCCGGTAAACTTCAGCCGAGCTGTGCGTCGTCGTGAAAGCATTGACCACTGCTGTTTCGTCGAGGTCCCCGATGGAAAGCTTCTTCAATCGCTCCAGCCACTCCGCGAGATCTTTCAGGTTCCGCACTTGTTTCGAACGCGTGAGGGGAATGGCTTCGCTTTGGCGGTTGTAGCCCCAGATATACATGTAGGGATTGGTGTAGCGACGATTCGCATTCGGGTCGTGATTCTTCGCCCAGACGCGGACTGATTCGTTCGCGAGTTCGAGGGCTTTTTCGGGGTAAGAAGCCGCCAGTTTTTCGATGAACGGCAAAGCCTTGTCCTCGTTCTGCACCTTCAAAAAGAGCTGGGCCATGACCATCGTGAAGCGCGGACGGACCGACGGCGGCAAGGTCGCTTTCCATTTGTCGCCCGGAGCAACGTCCAGCAATTCACTGGTCGGAATCGGACGCGGGTAACCACTGCGATACTGCCAGTTATTCCGCTGATACTCGTAGGGATCGACGAAATACAAGTTCCCAAAGTTATCGTAGCGCTGGGTCATGCGTTGCGACTGGTCCTCGTTGTCGTTCTCGCGAGAATACTCGGCTTCGTGCAGCCAATTCATCGCGAGCAAAGCAAGCACATCGGACCACTCTTCCGCGCGTGACGGCGCGTTCTCCGAAAGAATGCGCACGGCGTCATCCTGTAGCTTCAACGACTGCTGGCGCATTTGCCCATCTTGCATGGCACGACCACGCACCGTCCGGTTTCCGATGGCAGCGAGTATTTCACGACCCAACTCGGGACGCTTAGTGAATTCGTCTTTGAGCCATTGGACGCCGACGCCCTCCGGCAAGGCGTCGATCAAAGTGACCGCACGCACTATCGACGTCTCCCGGTCTTTCTTCTCCAGTTCCTCCAGCCCGAGCAAGGTCTGCGTCACGTCCCAAGCCAAACGGACGGACTCTTTCCGTTCTTCCTCGTCTGGCTGCAATTCATGAAAGCGTGCCAAAAGTAATAGACCCTCGACGTTCTCATCCTCCGTCGCTTTTTCCACATCCGGGAGAAAGGTCCCGGCTTCCTTGATACGACCGGAATCGATGAGGAGCCGAGCCGCGAGCAATCGGTTTTTCTCATCCTTGCCACCAAGTCGTTTCGTGCCCTTTTCGAGCTTCTCCAGGAAGTCGTCCGCAAACGTTCCACCACCAAGCGCCGAGCGCAAAAGTCTCGCGAGCTGCGCCACTTGCGCGTCTTCCAACTCCTCCGGCGAAGCATCGGCGATACCAAGAATGTCGAGGGGCAATATCGTCTGTTGCTCCTGGAAACGTTGGTTCGGGTTGTTGTTATTATTATTGTTGTTTCCTCGTTGCTGATTCGGATGAATGGCGATCTTTCCGAGAAAAAACCCATAAGCTTTCATGCGATCGGCTTCCTTGAACTTCTCGAAATAACCGCCGACGCGCTCCCATTCGCCAAGAGTCACCCATCGCTGAAATTGACGCATCTCTCGCGCGACGTCCTCCGCGAGTTTCTTTTTTTCTTCAGCTTCCTTTTTCTTTTTCTCTGCCGCTTCCGCTTTTTTCTTTTCGTCTTCCTTCTTTTTAGCGGCAGCCTTCTTCTGTTCTTCAGTGAGTTCTTCCTTGGGCTTCTCTTCTTCCTGCTTCTTCTTTTTTTCTTCTGCGGCTTTCTTCTCCGCCTCGACTTTCTCTTTCGCTTCGTTGGCCTTTTTCTCTGCTTCTTCCTTCGCTTTCTGAAGTTCCGCCTCCTGCGCTTCAAAGGTTGTGGACCAAGCGGCCAAAATGTTGGATGGCAACCGATTGAAAGTCAGTTTCATAAACTGGTTCAACCGCTCCGCTTCGGGATCGAGCGTGTTTGCGGGCTTGGTGGGAACGGCAGCATTATTGCCTGCGGCTTGCGCCGCTTGCTGCTGATTCAGGAGCGCATTCAAGTCAACTTGTCCGCCACTGGTCGGTGGCAGCACAATTCGCCTCCCCTGACCGTGCGCCATACCCAGCAAAGCCAACAGCACCCCAACGACTAGAATCTTCATGTGTAAGTCGTTTTGTTAGTCCACTCCTCAGGATCCCACGCCGTCCGGTGGAGGAACGTCGCCGGCCCCACGGTTATCCTTGGGCTTCTTCCCGGTGGGTTTCTTCTTTTTCCCTTGGCTCGGCTTCTTCCCGCTGCAGTTGCAATTGCACTGGCACGGCAAGGGCATGCCTTGCAAATCGGAAAGATCCATGCGCGCCAGTTTAACCGCGGCTTCGAGGTCCTTTTGAAATGCGCCCGCGCTCACTTTGTCACCGGAAGCTTCCGCGTTCTCCGCGAGGTGGCGAAAGTTCTGACGCGATGCTTCGATCTCCGGCATCCACTCTTCCTCGCTGAATCCTTCCAGACGCATGAGCCACGTCATATAATACTGCGAACCCGCAAGCGCCGCCCGCGTCTCGTCCTTCACTCTCGCGTCGGCGTCGCCCGCATCTTCCAATTCCCGATGAAGGTCCTCCAACTCAGCGCGTGCTTCCGGCAGCAGGGTCGTGAGCATTTTTGCTTTCGCCCGGTTGAGCCGGACTTCTCGCGCGAGAGCCGTCTCTTCTTCCGGCAAAGCGGCCAATGCGAAATCATACGCGGCGACCGCACCGTCATAGTCTTCTTCCGCCGCATGCTTCTCCGCTATCGCCACTTGTTGCGCCGCTTCGTCGAGGTCCATTTGATCCTGTCCCGGACCGAGATGATACGCCGTCACACCAAGGGGAAGCAGGAGCCAGATAAAAAGCAGGAATCGTCTCATCGTTCTATTTCTAGTTGGTTAATGGATTTACAACTGACCAGAGGAAAGGCTATCACAGGGAGTTTTGACCGTTAAGGATAAAGTTCGTTCGGCTAAGCAGGATTTTCGGCGAATCCAGTGGCGCTGGAACGCGACTTCGGCACGCCCGGTCGCCAGGATGTCCCGAAAAAGGCGAGGAAAAGGGGAATCGCAGAAAGACTGAGGCCGCCGAGACCGATGGCGAGAAGCGCGTATTCGCGCTTGGTCAATTTCTCGAAAGGATTCTCGTCCTCGGCATCTGTGAGTGAGGCAATGAGCGCGGATGGGAGATGTTTCTGATTGCCGTCATGATAAGTACCGCCAAGGCGTGCGGCGACTTGACGCAACGTCGCCGCATCCTGACGCGAATTGCGGCCGTCGATGAAGGTTCCCGTATTTGGATCACCTACGCCGACGATCAAGACATCTCGCACCGACCTCGGCATGCGCGGCATTCCCGACGGCGGCACAGTGTCGCCATCGGTGAGCGCGACAATCGTCGTGCTGTCACCACGCCAGTCTTCGGCAAGCTTGGCCGCCTCTTCGAGTCCCGCGATCATCTTTGTCTGACCTCCATCGAAGGCCGTATGCATGTCCATGCCGTCGAGAAAATTCCGCACCACATCCACGTCTTTGGTATCGACGACGACCGGTTTCGCCTCCGTGTAAAATGCCACGAGGCTCAACCTCATTTGCGCGACCGGGAAGCGCTTGAAAAACGACTCCATCAACTCATAAACACGATTCCTCCTCGCCTGCCTCCCGTCGGGACCGGCATCCTGAAGCTTCATGCTCGGCGACACATCGTAAACGAGCACCACATGGTGAATATCTTCCGCCCGCACAAGTTCCGCCTTGTAGGCTTTGGGCGGGATGACTAACAAAGTCACCATTCCCCAAGCCACCGCTCCACCCGCGAGCGCCCGCAGAAGCGGCGTCATCGCCACCCACCACGCCGGGCGTTCGCCAGGACCAAAGGCGAGGCGTTGCACTTTCTTCAAGCGCAAGGCATGCAGCGACTCCGCGGCAAGAATCACAAGGATCACCGCGCCCGCCACCAGCTCTGCAAGGTGTTCTACCATGGCGTGTAACGAATTCCGAACAGACAAAGCCCGTGCATTCCCAGCAATCCCAGTCCGGTGAGCGCAAACGGCCGGAACCAGTCGACGGATTCGGCGCTGACTTTTTCCATTCTCGTCTCCTGCATCTCGTCGATGCGCTGAAATACCACATTCAACGCATCAGGATCGCCCGCGGAAAAGACCTGACCACCGGTCCCCTGCGCGAGCGTGGCGAGTTGCGCATTCGGGCTGCCTTCGGTGATACTGATGGCATATACGACGATGTTGTTTGCGGCGAGTTCGGCGGCGATCTTCACATCATTCCCGCCGTAAAGGTCCGCACTGGACCCATCGGTCACGAGAATGATCATGCGATCCCCTTCCTCACGTTCGATCAAAAGCTTCATGCACTCCCGCGCCGCCTTCCCGATGGCGGTGCCGCCACTGAACCATGTCGGCAATCGCCGCGGACCGAGGAACGGCGTCGCATATTGGAAGACGGTGGGATCGGTCGTGAGTTGCAGCCAATGGAGAAAATGGTCCCCGAAAACGGTCAGGCCAAACGCATCGCCCTCGCGGTAACTGATGAACTCGTTGATCGCCTCCATCGCCGCGTCGTAACGATCACCCTCGCCGCCGTATTGCGCCGTCATGCTTCCGGAAACGTCGAGGCAGAATTGAATGTTTGTTAGGACCTTCATCGTCTTCGGTTCGGACAACTGCTGTGGCCCCGCTAGGATAATGATAACCACGGCGAGCAACAGCGCCGGAAACGACGAGGCGAAGTCGAGGAAGAACCGCAAAACACGCCCTCGTTTCGCCCCGGAGTGGTCGAAAGGCAGTACAAGCGTCGGGTTCCGCCAACGCCAGAACCATGCCAGCATCGCCAACGGCACCACGAGCAGAAAAAGCACCCACGGATACGCGAAGGGAAGAATCATGACGCCTTCTCCTTCGCGTAGGGTTCAAGCAAGGCGGCGAGATCAACGTCCTCTTCACGGCCGCGCGGATCATGCACCCAGCGCTCGATTGTCCGCAGGAGCTTGCCCGCTTCGTCGTGGGCCCGCAGTTTCGGCACCGCTGAGGACGCGTCCTCCTCGCCAAGGTCCAGCTTGTCGCGCCAAAAACCAAGGACAAGACGCTCAAGCCGCGCCATTTCGGCATCATCAAGTTTCCCCGCCTTGGCTTGTTTCACGAGTGGTCGGAGCCGGTCGGCAAAAGTCAGTTTCTTTTCCGCTTCGTTCCCGTCTTCACCTTTTCGCTTTTTACCAAAGAAGAGAAGCATCCAAAATCCTAACAACCATCCCACAATCCCCGCCCCAAGGAGAAACTTGTAACCGCCGAACCTTCCGACTTGCTCCGGCGTGCGGTCGGCGGGCAAAAACTCCTCCGGCGGCAAGACGGCTTCGACTTTCACATTGATCGGATCCGCGGTATCAGCGAGCGCAGAGCCGTCCTCGTGTTGCAGATATTCGCGCAGATCGTATTCGCCGGGTTCAAGACCATAGAACTCCAGGTTGTAGCGAAAGGCGTCGCCATGGGGAAAGATATCGACAACGCGAACCACAACCGGGGAACGCCGGTCTTCGATCGATTTGGCGACGACTTTTGGCGCGGGAATGACCAGTTGTTCAATCGTCGCCGGAAGACCGACAGTGGAGGTCACAGGAGACTTCTCATCGGCATGAGAAATGGCCAACAAACCGAAATAAAAGGCGCCCGAAACAGCAATCAACAATCTCACCGCGCCCCCCTTCCCAAGACACCTCTTGCCCGCAAGAACTCGCGCAGCGGCGCGGCGATCGGGCGGTCGGTTTGCAGCAAAAGATGATCCACCCCGCCCTTCTTGCACTCAGCGGCCACCCCTTCCGGATCTATCCAATGCCGACGGCCTGTCGCGACAAAAGCCTCGCCAGATTCCGCTTCTCGCGCATGGAAAATACCGCCGCCCTTGATCCCACTTTCCGCCGGATCGCGAAGCTGAAGAGCCACCACCTCGTGACGTTGCGCCGCCAGACGCACTGCAGGCATCGCCGTGGGATCATGGAAGTCCGTGAGAAGAAAAATGAGGGCAGTGTTAGGAAGGTTCGCCCCAAGTTCGGAAACCCGCCGACCCAGCGACGTGCCCTCAGCCGTGTTGTGAAATCGGAGTTCATGCAACCACTGGAGAATCCGGTCACGGCCAAGACTTGGCTCAACACGGAAATCCCGCTCACCGGCTCCGACAATCCCCACCGGACTCACGCGATCCAGACAAGCAAAGGCCAACCCACCCGCAATCTGCACTGCCCACGCATACTTACTCAACGGTTGCGAAGAAATCGTCATCGAGGCCGAAGTGTCGATGAGAAAATAAGCAGGCATCCGTTTCGGCGTCTCATACTCCTTGACGAAATACTTCCCCGTCCGCGCCGTCACCCGCCAGTCGATGGCCTTGATCGGATCCCCGGGCTCATAACGACGCGACTGGATATACTCCAGCCCCGACCCACGAAACGGCGAACGATCCGTCCCATAACTCAACGCATCCGCCAGCCGCTTCACCGCAATGACAAACTGCCGCGCGTCGAGCGGATCGCATTGGTGGAGTTCTAGCTCTTTAACCATGTCGTGCTAACCACGAAAGGACGCGAAAAAGCGCGAAAATTTTCGGGTTTCTCTTTTACGCTTCGTCATTCGTTCATTCGGAATTATTTCGGTCTTCGGGGATTCGGATTTCGGAATTCCGCGAACGCGGCTACCCCAATTCCTTCAATAACTCCTCCAGCACTTCCTTCCCGGTCCTTCCCTCGGCGAGCGCCTCGTAGTTCAGGCGTACACGGTGCAGGATGACGTCTTCGGCGAGGGCGAACAAGTCTTCGGGGATCGCGTAGTCGCGGCCTTCGATCATCGCTCGTGCGCGAGCCGCCTTAATGAGGGCAATCCCGGCGCGGGGACTACCGCCGAGTTCGATGTGCGGGTGGTCACGGGTCCGGTGCACGACTTCGACGACGTGCTTCAAAAAGACTTCACTCACATGCACGGATTGCACGGCGTCCATCGCGGCCACGAGATCTTCCTGCGTACCCACCGCTTCTTCGCGTACGACATCGAATTCCGTCATCGCCACCGCTCCGCCTTCTTTCTTGGAAAGGCCGAGCTTCAAGTGACGGCGAAGGATATCTTCCTCTTCGTCGACTTCCGGGTAGTCGAGACGATGGCAGAGCATGAAGCGGTCGAGTTGCGCTTCGGGAAGTTCGAACGTGCCGCTTTGTTCGATCGGGTTTTGCGTGGCGATGACGAGGAACGGCGTCGGCAAAGTGAAGGTATCGGCACCGATCGTCACCTTGCGTTCCTGCATGGCCTCAAGGAGCGCGCCCTGCACTTTCGGCGCGGCACGGTTGATTTCGTCGGCGAGAAGCAAGTTCGTGAAGATCGGACCCTTCACCGTGCGGAACTCGCCCTTCTGCTGGTCGAGGATCTCCGAGCCGAGAATGTCTGACGGCAAGAGGTCGATAGTGAATTGCACCCGCGAGAAGTCGAGATGGATGCTTTTTGCCAGGGCATTGACGAGAAGCGTCTTGGCGAGGCCGGGCATCCCCTGGAGGAGAATGTGGCCGCTGGTGAAAAGCGCGACGAGGAGCCGCTCCACGACCGTTTCCTGTCCGACGATGATTTCCCCGACGCGTTCCCGCACGGCCGCCACGAATTCTTGAGGGTTGCGATCCATAAGCCGGGGAATAAGACCACAGATCCGCCCCATTGTTGAAGTTTTTTCTGTCAGAAAATTCTCAGATCGAAGCCTGACACGGCATTCGTTCCATGCGTAAAATCGCTATTTCCGAAGTAGCCCACGATTAAACCCTTCATCCAATCCACCATGAAAACCTCGATTATTGCCATTTTCCTCCTCAGCTTCGCACTTCCGCTTTTCGCGGACGACCACGCCAAGGAGTCTCCCTTCCTCCGCACGACCATCGACCTCGGCACAGTCGTCAGCGACCTCGACGCGTCCGTGAAATTCTACACCGAGGCCATCGGCTTCAAGGAAGTCGCCGCGTTTCACGTCCCGACTGACATGGCTAAGGACTCCGGACTCACGGCAGGTGACACGCTCGACATCAAGGTCCTCGTCCTCGGCGAAGGCGACACCGCGACCAAGCTCAAACTCATGCAGGGCATCGACTCGACCGAGAAGAGCAAGAATGAATTCATCAATTCCCAGCACGGCTTCAGCTACCTCACCGTCTTTGTGAAAAGCACCGATGATGCCCTCGCGAAATTGAAAAAGGCCGGCGTCGAACCCATCGCGAATGGTCCCGTCACCCTCCCCGAAAATCTCGACCCAAGCATGGCGCTCACCATCGTGCGCGATCCCGATGGGAACTTCGTGGAGCTTGTCGGCCCCAAACCGACAAAATAACCGCGAACCACTCTACTCAAACTCCCGCCATGAAAATCCCCACCCTACTCATCGCTCTCGCCACGTCTTGCCTCCATGCTGCGGCTCATCAGGAAGTGGCCATTCCCTCTGTCTTCAGCGATCACATGGTCCTGCAACGCGACATGGAAGTTCCCGTTTGGGGGCTCTCCGAACCCGGCGAATCCATCACCGTCACCTTCGGCAACCAGACGAAAACCGTCACCGCCGACGACGACGGAAAATGGAAAGCCCTCCTCGACGCCATGCCCGCGAACGCCAAAGGTCGCACGCTGACGGTCAAAGGCTCTAACGAAATCACCATCGAGGACGTCCTCGTCGGCGAAGTTTGGGTGTGTTCCGGCCAGTCGAACATGGCGTGGACCGTCGACAAGACCGACAACGCAGAGGAAGAGATCGCGAACGGCGATTTTCCGCAGATTCGACAATTCAAAGTCTTGCAACACGCAGCCCGCGGCCCGCAAAAAGACTGCGAAGGCGAGTGGTTCATCGCCAGCCCGAAGACCGTCGGCACCTTCACCGCGACCGGCTACTACTTTGGACGGGAACTGCATCAGAAACTCGATATTCCCATCGGCCTCATCAACACCTCATGGGGAGGCACGCGCGCGGAAGCATGGACCAGCGCAGGAGGATTGAAAAGAAATCCGAAGGCCGAACCCATTCGACGCGAGTGGCATGACGCTTCCTTCGACTACGATGCGAAAACCGATCTCGAACGCTTTGAGACACAGTTGGAAACGTGGAAGAAACGCGTCGAGAAACGCGTCGCCAAAATGCGCGAAGACGGGCAAGGACCTCCCTTCCCCCGCCGACCCCGCACTCCCGGACATCCCCGCGACAGCCAGCATTGCCCATCGGCGCTCTACAACGGGATGATTCATCCGCTCATTCCCTACGGTATCCGCGGCGCGATTTGGTATCAGGGTGAGTCCAACCGCGAACGTGCCAAGCAATACCGTGCGATCTTCCCCGGCATGATCCGCGACTGGCGCGCCAAGTGGAAACAAGGCGCGTTCCCCTTCTACTTCGTGCAGCTCGCCAACTTCCAACAGCCTGCGACCGAACCCGGGACCGACAATAGCTGGGCCGAGCTGCAGGAAGCGCAGGCACTTACCCTGCAAGCCCTGCCCAAAACCGGCATGGCCACTATCAATGACATCGGCGCTGCCGACGACATTCACCCCCGCAATAAACAAGACGTCGGCCGTCGCCTCGCCCGCTGGGCGCTGATTCGCGATTACGGACAAAAAGGCATGATGATCTCCGGCCCGATCTACAAGGACTTCGCCATTGAGGACGACAAGATCCGAGTGCACTTCGACCACGCGGGGAAACAACTCAAAACCCGCGACGAGCAGCCCCTCAAGTGGTTCGAGATCGCCGGTGAAGACCAAGTCTGGCACTGGGCCGATGCCAAAATCGACGGCGCTACTGTCGTGGTCTCCTCCCCCGATGTCCCCAATCCCGTCGCCGTCCGCTACGCCTGGACCGCTAACCCCGTCGGCGCCAACCTCGTCAACCGCGACGGCCTCCCCACCTCCTTGTTCCGCACCGATGACTGGGAGCGGGTGACGAAGGGGAATGTGCTGCCGGGGGTGAATTGAATAACCCCCACAGACCGTTCCCCGCGGCAGCGCCTTCGGCTTGCTCTGGTCTTTGGCGTTCTTAAGCCAACGCGTAGATTCTCCGGGCCGTCTCTCTTTTTCACGCCAACGGCGTGATCGCCCAAAGCCCGGGGTTTCTGACGAAGGAGGACACCCCGGGTTATGCATCGCGAGCAATAAACCGCAACGCGGTTGAACCAGCGAGGCATGCGAACCAACGAAATTAACCAACAATGTGGAACCGCGTTGCGGTTCATGATTTGTGGCGACCATTCCCAGGGCGGCGCCATCGGCTTGCCCTGGGCTTTGGGCTTTAACGCTTTTGGCGTAATCAAGGTTCCGAACCTTCTGTCCGCGGGCCTTTGCAATCATCCGCCCGCCGCCGGAAACGCATTCCATGAATTCAACGGTTCGATTAGAGGGTTAACAACCAACCGCAACGCGGTTGAGCCCACCAGAACGCGCAAATCACTCCCACCAACCCAGAGCGGAGCGTCACCCCAAAATGTTTATTTCACGCCAACGGCGTGATCGCTCAAAGCCCGGGGTTTCCGACGAAGGAGGACACCCCGGGTTATGCGTCGCGAGCAATAAACCGCAACGCGGTTGAACCTGCTCGGGCGATGTTGATTTCGAACTTCATTGCTTCCACGGAGTCGACGGATTCGGGGTGAAATCTAGGTCGGTGGATCAAAAGACTTCGCGCGCGCTCCCTGCCCGAAACGCGGGAATCCAGATTCGAATTCGTTCTTTTATAGATGCGATTCAGGACAGGCTGGAAGCCCGTCGGCCGTATCAGCCGGGACGGCTAACCTCCTATTGCTACCGCTCATGAAACTTCATCAGCTCCAAACCCCGCTTCTCATAAAACCGCATTGCCGAGTGGTCGACGCCTTCGGCGATGAGTGTTTCGTGTGGGATGCCAAGTTTCTTGAGGTTCTCTGAATACTTCAAATTGAACTCGTAATTGAAGCACTTCGTTCCGACCCATATCATGACGGGTAAAGTGGGCAAGGGATCACGCTTCGCGTACTCATCAGCGAGGTCCCAGGTGTTGTTGCCTTTGGCAAAGACGACCGTCGCGCTTTCCGCGCCGTCATTTTCCTGAACGCGTTTCTCCGGCTCGTAGCCGGAGCCGCCCGGGGCGGCCGTCTTGAATAGCTCGGGGTATTTCAGCATGATGCGCGTCGTCCCGCGACCACCCTGACTGAATCCCTCGATGTGGCGGGTGCTCACACGATATTGCTCGTCGATGTGCGGGATCAATTCCTTCACAAACACATCCTCGCCGTAAGCCTTGTCACCAAGCTTCGGGTAATTGTACCAACTCATCGGCCCGCCATTGGGAAAGACGTAGATCTTTGGCTCGATTTGACCCGATCGGATTGCTTCATCGACAAAGGTGGCAAGTCTCACACTCTTCCACTCGCTGCCCGGTCGACCGCCGTGAAGGTGATAAACGACCGGATACTCGCGTTCGAGATTCGACTTCTCGCCATACTCCTCGGGCAGATAAATACAGTAGCCCACATCGACGCCCATCGAAGGACTCTTGAAAGTCTCATGCCGAACGCCCCTAGGGGCATCCCACTTTACTTCATTCACCCACGCAAACGGCGGCGGCTCTTTCTTGGCCTTCTTTTTCTTATTGTCCTGCGCCGGTGCAGTAGAACACGCGAGAGCCATAAGAGCGAAAAGAGCGGGAATTTTCATGCCGATGATTTCCACAAGGAGAGCTTTCCAACAAGAAAACAAAACCGAAATCGTATCAATTCCATCGTTCCGCGTGGCCCAGTCCTAAAATCCTTACCGGCTCCTGAACCGGTAAACTGCGCCTTCGGTTGGCGCGATACTCACCGGATTTGCGCGTTACTCACCGGCATGAAAGGTCGGCGGCACAAAGCACAGGGCTTCAGCCCTGTGTCTTCGTCTGAAAGTCCGCCCGCAACTCCAAGCCAGTTCTTCGACGCGAGCGACCTTTCAGGCCGCCGAATCCGTTTCTTGTTCACAGGACTAAAGCCCTGTGCTTTGTGCGATTGCCCTTGCAGGGCATTTCAGAATCCCGCTATCCACGCTTTGCTTATCCTTTGTGTCTCATTCTCACGCCACCGCGGCGACTCGGCCTTCCCAGCTTGCGGCGATTTCCTCAAAAATCTGCTTCAACGGAATCGTGATGTCCCAATTCGGGTAGTGGTCGCGCATTTTGCGGAGGTCGCTGTAGTAGCAGATGTGGTCACCTTCCCGGTTCTTATCGACGTACTCGTAAACCTGCGCTTTGCCGGTGACTTCTTCGGCGATTTGGAAGGCTTCGAGGATGGAACAGGTGTTGTTCTTGCCACCGCCAATGTTGTAAACCTCGGCGATGCGCGGGGCGTTGATGAACTCCTCGATGAAACGGCTGACATCGAACGAGTGGATATTGTCGCGGACTTGTTTCCCTTTGTAACCGAAAACGTTGTATTGCTTGCCCTCAAGATTGCACTTCATGAGGTAGCTGAGGAATCCATGCAACTCGACACCGGAGTGATTGGGCCCCGTAAGGCAACCGCCGCGCAGGCAGCACGTGGGGATGTCGAAATAGCGACCATATTCCTGCACCATCACGTCGGCGGCGACTTTTGAAGCGCCAAAGAGGGAGTGCTTGCTCTGGTCGATGGTGAAACTTTCCGCGATGCCATGCTCGTAAGCGGGATCGCCGTAGTCCCAGCGCGTTTCCTTTTCGACGAGATCGAGATGGTTGGGCGCATCGCCGTAAACCTTGTTCGTCGACATGTGGGCGAAGGGCGACTCGGGACAGGCCTGGCGAGTGGCTTCGAGAAGATTCAAAGTGCCGACGGCGTTGGTATCGAAGTCGTCGAACGGGATGGCGGCGGCGCGGTCGTGGCTCGGCTGGGCGGCGGTGTGGACGATGGCATCGGGCTTGACGGTTTTCAGCAATTCGAGCACACCCTCGCGGTCGCGGATGTCGCACTCGTGGTGGTGGAAATTTTCCAATTCCCCTGACAGGCGTTCCTGGTTCCAACGCGTGTCGCCTTGCGGGCCGAAAAAGACGGCGCGCTGGTTGTTATCCACGCCGTGGATTTCCCAACCGAGCTTCGCAAAATGACCGCAGACTTCAGATCCAATGAGACCGGACGAGCCGGTGACGAGTAGTTTTTTCATTCGAGGTAGAGTGGCCCGGAAGCCGCCGTAAAATGTCTATCAAATTCCCGCTATCTCAAGAGCCTTGTTCGCAGGCCGTTCCTTGCCCCGGCAATGGATTGTGCTTGGATGGTCCTCTTGTCCTCCCCCGCAGAGCATTACGAGTACTTTTTGCGATCCGTTTTCGAACGGTCCGCCGTCGCGGAAGCGTGGGACGGAGACCCGATTCCCGATGAACTCGAATTACAATGCCGTTGGTTCGCGGACGATTTCGGGAGAAAATTCCAAGGCACGGACGGCGAAGAAATTGAAATCGTGCAATTCGGCGAGTGGAACCGCAGCGCTGGTCCGGATTTTTCGCATATTGCCGTCCGCATCAATGGCGAGACAAAGACCGGCGACTTGGAACTCGATACGGAAGCGCGGGATTGGGATCACCACGGCCATGCGGAGAACCCGGCCTACGGCAACGTGCAGCTTCATGTTTTTGTGGCTTCGTCAGGGCGAGGCCGGTATTTCACCCGCGATCACGCCCACCGCGCGATTCCTCAATTGCGTATCGATCCAGCGACCATCGACCCACGGCGCTGGGGCAAAGGTGAAGCCATTTCGCGTATCGGGCGTTGCTCCGTGCCGTTGGCGGAAATGGATACGAAGGATATCGAGTCGCTACTGGCTGCAGCCGCGCAATACCGATTGAAGCGAAAGGCGGCGCGATTCCAACGCATTGCTGACGCCCATGGAAAGGACGAAGCCCTGTTTCAACTAACTGCCGAAGCGTTCGGCTATCGCCACAATCGACTTCCTTCGACGATTCTTGCCCAGCAACTTCCGCTCAAGCTGCTGCGAAAAGAGAAGGAAGCGCAGGAAGCGTTGCTCTTTGGAGTCGCCGGGTTTCTCGACCGCCCGACTTACGATGACGCTTCCCCGGAAGCACGGCCCTACTTGCGCAAACTCTGGGAAACATGGTGGAAGAAGCGGGAGGAATTCGGCGGCCGCGGCGGTGGTTCGTGGAAATTCTCGGGAGCGCGGCCCGCCAACCATCCGCACCGCAGGTTAGGCGCGCTTTCGGTTCTAGTCTCGCGTTGGAGGGAGTATGCACGGCTGGTTTTCGATCAGCCCTTGGACAAATCCCCAATCAACGAATTCTTCGCCAGCCTCGAACACGGCTACTGGTCCACCCACTACACGTTGCGATCAAAGTCGCTCCCGAAAGCAATGCGCCTGATCGGCGAAACGCGAGTCGCCGAAATTCTTGGGAATATCCTCTACCCTCTCGCCGTTCATCGCGATGAAGGCATGTGGGAGCAATACAAAAAACTGCGTGCGCATCTCGCGAACGAAAAAACCGAGCGGGCGATGATACGCTTATTTGGAAAACGGACCGACGCGAAAAAGCTCGTGCGACGCGTTTACCAGCAACAGGGGTTGCTGCAAGTCTACGACGACTTCTGCCTCGTCGACGAAAGCGACTGCGCCGACTGCCCGTTTCCCGAGCAGCTCGCGAAATGGAAGCTGCCGTCGCCTTGACGGATCAATAAAGACCGCCGCGCTGGCGCCCGATGAGCGAAGAAGTCATCGTGCCGCCGGCATTGTAGGGCTTCGCGCTGGAGCTGGAGGACGTGCAGCTCGTCGTGAAAATGGTGAAGGCAGACGCGATAAAGGCGAGAAGGAGGATTTTTGCTGTCACTTTCATGCTCCGATGCTAGATCGGATTATCCCGTTCGCAAAGCAATTGTGCGACACCGATTATGGCCACCCTTTTTCAATTCGTGACCGATGCCTTTGCGAAAGCGAAATGGGCCTTTCGCCCAGTGGATGGTCAAAATGTCATCGAAGCGGAGTTCGAGGCACACCATGGCAAAATCTTCCTTCACGTGCAGGCCTTTGAAGAGATCGGCGCCGTGTCCGTGGTCGCCGATTCGCACACGACCTTTGGCCCGGAATCGAAGATGGCCCTCTCCGAGCTGCTCATGCGGACGAACCGGGAGTTATCCATCGGAGCCTTCGAAATGGACTGGGACCACGGGCACGTCTCCTTTCGCGTCTCGAACGTTTTTCCTCCCGGCTACGCCAGCCACGATCTCATCGCCAGCCTCGTGCGCACCACGGTTGTTGAGATGGACCGGCTGACTCCGCTCCTTTCCATCGTGAAGTCCAAAGCCGGTCAATTCGTCGATGTGCAAGCGCTACTCACGCGGGAAGACTTGCTCCCCGGGGATCCCGATCCGGGATTGAATTAATCCATCAAGCGGCCGTCATCTTGAACGAGCGCCAGAGGAAGTAGCATCCAAGCACGATCATGAAGATCGCGAACATCCTCACGAGCATCGTGCTGCTTTGCTTTTGCATCCAATCGGCAGCTATCCAAGTCGCAATGACACTCCCGGCGGCGGCGATGGCGGCGATGCGGAAATCAATGAGTCCGCTTTTGCCAAACTTGTAAGACGCGACGAGGGCGGTCACGACAATGACGGCGAGCGATGTTCCAACGGCCGTTTTATATGGAAGTCCAAGCGCGGTTTGGAAACCGGGCACCATGATGACTCCGCCGCCGACTCCAAAAAGCGGGCTCGCGATGCCTCCAAGGGCGCCAATGAAAAGGGCGGGAACAAAAAGTCCGAGTTTCATCCCCGACCATCCGTAGATCGGGACCCACGGTCAATACCAGAATCCTCCGAGATATTTTTTGTTCTGTTAGTCTAAAACCACGTCCACGGAAGAAGTATCCTCGTGTCCTTCGCCTTCCGCGCGGCACGGCGCTCGTCGAGACTGATTTCTTCGTCGGTCCGATCCAGAACGATGGTGCGGTTCCGGTTTTCCTCACTCACCCGCCCCAAGGGACGCGGCTGCGAACGCAACGCGCACCCGCTCACGGTGGCGAGCAGGGCGACGCAGAAAATCCCGCGGAAAACGGCTTTCATCACCGCAAATTCTAGCGGATTCGAAATTCGAAACAACTGGATTTTGTCCCGCCGATCACGGCATCACGATTCCAATTCGCGCGGCAAAATAAAGTGCAGAAGCTCGGCGCTCCCCTCCTCCACCGATCCCCAGAAATCCGAGTCCAGTTTCAGGTGTGCAACTGCACAGGTCGGGAACCGGTCAACACTCTCCTTCTTCAACAATCGATCCACGAAGTCGTGAAAGCCGGGATTGTGACCAAAAATAGCCACGCGATTCCAGGCTTCATCGAACTGTTGAACTGTGTTCAAAATCATCCTTGCGCTCGCGCCATAGAGTTCATCTACGCTAACAATTTCCTCTTCACTTCCGCCGAAAGCCCTCGCGATGACCTTGGCCGTCTCAAATGCTCGCACCGCCGTACTCGAGATAAACGCCTCGGGCGCTGCCCCGATTCGAATCAATTCCTCAGCAACGCGCGGTGCCGCCGCCTTACCGCGAGCATTCAGCGGGCGATCATGATCGGCCAGCTCCGGGTGATCCCAACTGGACTTCGCGTGGCGAATGACGAGCAATTCTTTCATTGAAGATGCGTAGAGCACAGAGCAGAGAGCAAGGAGGGATTATCGGACCAAAGCACAATAACGCCAGAGCCAACATATGAATCTCTCCCCCGGGAGGAATCCATCCTCGGCACAAAGTCTCAGAAGACCAGGGTTCCCAAAACTCAACACTCTTTGCCCTAAGCTCTTTGCTCTTTGCTCCCCGCCCCTCTTTTCGCTTGCCCACTCTGCAAGCACCCACGAAGGGATGCGGCTGATGAACCAAGTTCACAACTCCGCCACACTCGGCGCCATCTTCGACTGGGATGGCGTCGTCATCGACTCGCATGACCAGCATGAAGAAAGCTGGCAAATGCTCTTCGACGAAACCGGGCGCACGATGCCGGAGAACTTCTTCAAGGAGACGTTTGGCATGCGTAACCAACAGATCATTCCCGCCTATTTCGAGGATGTGGACGAATCCGATACAGAAACGATCGCCGAACTGGGATTGCGAAAGGAAGAACTCTACCGCGAACTCATTCGCCGCGATGGAATCGAGCCTTTGAAGGGAGTGAAGGCTCTGCTCGATGCCCTGAAGGAGGCCGAAATTCCCTGCAGTGTCGGTTCCTCGACGCCGCGGAAGAATGTCGATACCATCATTGAGATCATCGGATTGAAGGAACACTTCTCAGCCATCACCACGGCGGAAGATGTCACCCGCGGGAAACCGGAACCGGATGTGTTCCTCAAGGCCGCGAAAAAAATCGACCGGGAAGCGTCCAAGTGCGTCGTCTTTGAAGACGCCCACGTGGGGATCAAGGCCGGACTCGCCGCCGGGATGAAAGTCATCGCCGTGGCAACCACTCACCCGGCAGATTCGTTGGGCGACGCACACCTCGTCGTGGAAACGCTGTTGGAAGTCTCCGTGGAAAAAATCGCTGACTTGATTCGTTCTTAATTCGGCCGATGAGGCGGAGGAAAAAGCAAAACGCCGAAACAGCGGACCGCGGACGTCCACCGTCCGCATCAATACCCCGGCGCACCGCGCCGCACTTCTATGATCCGACGCGCCAACACAGAATGAGTGCTTCCCTCCGGTCAGGTCCACCGATGCGGATGTGGACATCCGCGGTCCGCCGCGATGGCGGCTACTTCATGCTCGGAATATAAACCGGCAACTCGGGGCGAACGGAAAGGTCATCGTTCATCTGCCAGACTTGGAGGTTCGGATAGTCTTCGAGTGGGTCGAGCTTCAGGGCGCGGACTTTCCCGATCTCGTAGTCGAGCGCAGGCATGCGACGACGGTTGAAGCATACGGTCTCGGCGATGCGAATCGTGTCGTACGGGTAGTCACCCGAGTGAACATCGACGACCTCATACTCGAACAAGGCGAAGCAGTGGTCGTAGGTGACGTTGTTAATGTGAGGGATGTGCGACTTTGCCTTCAAGCGCAACGTGGCGACGATCGTTCCCCATTTGCTTCCGACTGGTTCCGCTGTCGTCACGACGATTTTGGGTTGGGGCGCTTTGCGGACCGGAGGCTGGACTTCGGCGGCCATCGTTGATGTCGGAGCCGGAACCGGAGCGGGCGGCGTCGATTCAACCTTGGCGACGACTGGAGCGGATTCCGGCGCAGGCGGCGTGGTCTTTGCAACCGTAACGGGCGGCGCCTTTTCTACGGGTGGTGTTGTCACTCTTGCGGTTGGGACCGGCGTCGTGGCAGGTTTCGTGACAGGAGGCGTCTTGGGTGGAGCGGAAGCCGCCATGGCGACTTGAGGACCGGTGGTGTTTTCAGAACCTAAGGCGCCGGGAGTCGTGCTCTTGACCAACAGTCGCTTCAAGATTCCGCCCTTTTTGTCGTCATCATTGGATGCGAGAAGAATCGGACGCTTCGGCCGCGGCGGGCGAAGGTGATCGCGCTCCTCGAGGAATCGGCGAAAGTCGGCGCCGACGACGCGAGCCCACGCGCGGGCCTCAGTCGGACCGTAGTGAATACCATCGGTCTTCGGATAAGGATCGGTGAATTCCGTGACGCTCCGGCTGTCGAAGACGCGACCGTAGCGACTCACCGCGCGTTTCATGATCGATGCCATTTCTTCCTGCAACTCGTAGGGATACCGGCGGGGATGGGACCGCGGCGGGGTCACCCAATAGATGTCTGCTCCATACATCGTGGCGGCTTTCGCCATGTTTTGCAGAAGTGTTTCGACTTCAAGGATGTTCGCCTCCTTTGTCCGGCGTTTCGAACGAAGCGTGGCGTAGAGATTCGTGCCGGTTTGCACAACGACGATGTCCGGCCGGTAGTCTTCGACGAGTTTCTCCACCTTGGGGACGGCGCGGATGTATTTTTTCCGCGACTCAGCGGTCGGCGTTTTTTCCCAATATCCGATCGATGAGGAAATCGACGAGTAACGGCTCAGCCAGTAGTAGGGCGTCGCACCGCCGGCGACGTGCGTGAAGACATCACAACCCGCTTCGCGCATCTCTTGATCGAACGTTTCGCCGAAGGCGCCCATGCTCATTGAGTCGCCGAGGTACAGAACTTTAGGTCCGGCGAAAGCACCGGCCATTGCTGGCTGCGTTAAGACGCAAAAGAGGCTGATGGAGGCAAGGCCAAGAAGGCGCATGAGACTCTATTTCCTGGTAGGACTTTGTTGGTAGCTTGGTTGAGGAATTTTTGCCGGCTTCCCGCCGCAGGAATTAGTTCCAGCTGGCCAGCCATTCCAAGGGCTGAATTTTTATCAGATAACAATTTGGTGCGCAATCTATTCTAGTAAAAATAAAATTATGGCGGGTGGTTCGATCAATGGCGTGATTGTTTCAATTTTTCAGATTCAGAAGTCTGTATTTTTTATAACACTTAACCATCACCGTCGTTTCCCGCGGATAGTTTCTGCCTGTAACTGCTTGATGCTGTTTTTAAGGCGGGCTTTTGAGACCGTGGACATGCGGTCGATAAAGAGGATTCCGTTGAGGTGATCGGTCTCGTGTTGAATGACGCGGGCGAGCAGACCGTCGGTCTCGACAGTGATTGTCTTCCCATCAAGCAGGGTCAATTTCGCCACAATCGCCTCCGGCCGTGGAACGTCTCCCTGCAGGTCCGGAAAACTGAGACAACCCTCGACGCTGGCGACTTTTTTCGCCGCAGGTTCGATCTCGGGGTTCGTGAAAACGAGCGGCATCAACCCTTCAAGTGCAGTATCCGTGCCATCCACGCGCAAATAGCTGATGCACTCGGGGTCGTGCGAGACGTCGACAACGGCGAGTTGAATCGTGACGGCGACCTGCGGAGCAGCGAGCCCCACACCGTGCGCTTCCCGCATCGTTTCGATCATGTCATCGGCGAGTTCGCGAATCTCGTCATCGACTTCCTCGATACGGGTAGATTTGGCGCGAAGCGCCTTGTGGCCAAAAAGGACAATCTCTCGAACCATGCGGGACCCTAGCGAGAAGTCCCGCCGTTGCCAGTGCCGGATGATTATTGCTTCCGCTGCAGGAGAATCCGCGTGGGCACGTTCTTGAAGTCGAATCCCGCCGCCGTGAGCGAGTCCCAGACCTCGACCATGGTCTTCAAAGGAACATACTCGTCCGCCTTCAACTGAAGCTTCGCCTCGGGCCGGGCTTCCTTGAAGTCGAGCAAATGAACCGCGAGGTCATCGAGTTTCACCTGCTCAGCGCCGAGGAAGACCTCACCTTCCGGCGTCAGGGCGAGAGTCACGCGCTTATCTTCCACCATTTTTGCCGCGAGCGCCTTGGACGTCGGCGGCGTGATATTCACCGCCGGGTTTTCTTCGCGGAACGTCGATGTCGCGACAAAGAAAATGAGAAGAATGGCGAGGATATCCAGCAAGGGGATGATCGGGACAATCGGTGGCTTGCGCCTCTTGGCAGCGAATTCCATCGAGCGTCAATCAGTTCGCGGGGTTCAGTAAACCCGTCGCGGAATCGTCCGCGTCGAATTCCAGCAAGTCTTCCGTCGCAATATTCTCTTTCTTCACACGAGTCCGACCACCTGCGCGGTAACGGACATTGATCAAATGCCCGACGAGCACCTCCATGCGCACGGCGAGCGCCTCCAGTTGCTTCGAAAAATAGCTGTGGGCGATGACCGCCGGAACGGCAACCACCAAGCCGGCAATGGTCGTTCCAAGCGCTTCGGAAATCCCCTTTGCGATGAGTGAATAGTCATTGGACGAACTCGCTTCTCCGAGATTACCAAAGACACTCACCAATCCCGCGACCGTCCCTAACAATCCCATCAGCGGCGCGATCGTAATGATAACCTCGAGGACAGCGACACCGCGCTCGAGCTTCACCATTTCCTCGCGGGCGTGCGACTGCACCGCGTTGCGCGCTTCCTCGCGATCCGTAAAATCCGATTCCAAAGCAAAAACGCCGATGTTACTGGCCGTCGACGGATGCTGCTTGAGCCAAGGTGCCAGTTCATGAAAACGATTCTCCACTGCCCAGTCCTCGCAGTGCTGAAGCTGCTCTTCGACGACCGTCGGCAAGGTGCGGGCGCGGTTCAGCGTGATGAATTTGTAGATGATCACGGCAATGGACACGATCGACGTCAGCCCGATCAGGAGCATGAAGAATCCGCCCACGCGGAGGAATTCCCAGAACGCGCCTGCGCTTTCAAGAAGGCCTGCCGCGAGTAGAACGCCAAATTCAGTAAAAGAAAAAATCATCGAACGCGAAAACTTAAGTCATAGTAATATCGATTGTCCGCCCGCAGTGACAGAAGTTCTTCCGGCGGCGGTGGGAGCTTGATCTTGAGGAGTACGTCCAAGGTAAGGCTTTCCAGAATCACGTTATTGTTTAACTCTTTCGTGCGAACACCTTCTGTTGTTCCATCAGGAAGAATAAAAAACTCCGCCCTCATGAAACCTACGGTCGAGAAATCGCGGTTGCGATCAATCGCGATTTGCCAACTCCTGTTAATATGTCTCTTAATCGTGGCTTCGTATTTCCCACGTACGGTCTCCGCTGCATCGACAGCGGCTTCTCCATTACGCGTCACTGATCCATCGATTTCTACGCCTATGTTACTCGTTTGCAACGCCGCTTCAGCCAACATCGCTTTTTCTTCCGCAGACTGCTTTTCTTGCGCCTTTTCCTTCGCTTGCTCCTCCATCTCCTCGCGTTCCTTCTCAAACTCCTCGAGCTTCTCGTCCGGCATCAGCTCTGTGATCTTTTGGAACCCCTCATCCTCGGCTTCCCGCATTTCGCCGGGAAGATCGGCAGCGAAGTCTGAAGACTTGTCCGTTTCCAACTCCGCCAAAAAGCTCTCCACGTTCGCCAACACGGATCCTTCAGGAGCAGGTTCCGTGATCTCCACCATTTCGGGTGGGGCTTCCGCGGATTCTTCCGCCGACTCTGCGGGCGTTTCCGGCGCGAGAGGCGACGCACTGGAAGGCGGCGACGTTTTTTCAAAAATGACCGGGATCACCGCGCCCGTGGCCGTCTGCCCGTCCGAAAAATCTCGTTGTTGAAAAGCCAACGCATTCAGCCTCTCACCATCGACGGTCGGCATGCCATCCTTCCCGTCTTCAACTGCGGGCAGTTCACTTGCAGCCTGCGTGTTCCGATCCGCTTCAAAACGCGCATCCTCAGGCGCTTCGGCAATGGCTTCGTTGCTGGTCACATCAATGACCATCCTCTTCTCAACAATGGGATCCACCTTCTCTTCGACCAGAATCATGTCCGGCAAGACGAGATCCAACTCCTGTGGCTCCGGTGACGACACCTCCAATCGCGGTTGCGGCATCGCGCCCAAAATGAACACCATGAAGTAAATAATGATCGCCGCGATCACCGAAAGGTGAACGAGGATCGATCCGCCCAGCGCGGCGGGAATGTCAGCATTCCGCGTCATCGGTGTCGAGAAAGGAAGACCGCCATGTTCGCCTCCCGCTCAAATATTTCAAAAGGAAGTAACACGGCAGTGGTTGCAGCTTCCAGCTGCAGAGTCTGAGGGCATTCATCTGCAGTTGGAAGCTGCAACCACTTCACTTTTTCGCGCCCTTTCGCGACTTTCGCGGTTCCCCCGAAAACACCCCGGAAGTGCGCGCATAGTGAAAAAGAAACTGCTGCGCGTATCCTGCATTCGGCCCGAAGTGCTTATGCGCGAACTCATGGCAATCACGGGCTCGCAACGGCTTCCGGCGACGCGGAAAATACCACTCCTTCAGCACCCGCATCACCCAGGTATCGACCGGAAAGGCCGCCATGCGTTCATAAGCAAAGAGCATCACACAGTGCGCGATCTTTTCGCCGACGCCGTGAAATCCACACAACGCATGGCAAAGCTCATCATCGTCCTCCAAATCGGCAAGCGCCTCCAAGTCCACGTCACCACGCGCCACACAATCGGCGGCCAACCAAAGCGCTTTTGCCCGATACCCGAGCGCGCATTCGCGCAACGCTTTCTCTCCCGCCGCCGCCAACGCCTCCGGCGATGGAAACAACGGCACTTCTGTCCCGTCTGGAAGCCGCGCACGCTCCCCGAATCTTTGTCGTAATGTCAGACTCATCTGCCGGATGTGGGTGACTTGCTTCAATGAAGAACAAATGAAGGACGCGAGGCACTCCCACTTCGGCTGGCGAAGAATTCGCAGTCCCGGGCAAAACTCCAACGCCGCTGCGAGATGCGAATCGTCGCCGGGAAAACTCGCCCGAATCGCCTCGAGATCATGATCGAGAGCAAGGTAATGTCCCACCTTCTCTTCGGTTATGCCGACAATGTCCAAATTGTCTTCACGCCAAGCGAGCCGAACAGGAGCGCTGCCCACGATTCCCTGGAAGGCCTTCTTGCCTTCAACATTGGCATCGTGCCAAACAAATGATTGCCCCGAGTGAAGCGTCGCCGCCAAATCAAAATCCGAAGTATGCCCGGTTTCCATCACCTCATCCGTTCACCAAAAAGAGCACGTCAAAGGTGGATCGTGACCTGCGGGCACGATGAACCCCAGCGCGCGCGAAGCGCGGATACTTTTGCGCGGTGGGCGCACCCGCGACCGAATCGCTCTCCGCGCTATTGTGCTCGCTTCGCTCGGCGGTTTCACCATCGCGCCACGGAGGTCGCGATCCACCTTTAGTGGGCTCACTTCGCTCGGCGATTTTGCCATCGCGCTCGGAGATCGCGATCCACCTTGGGCCGGTTCGCAATTTGTTCCGTCGATATATCGCGATCATTTCCGGCGCCGCTCCGGCATGATCGCGCAGGCACCCTTGCAACCGAAAATGCGACTGAAGAACAGGCGATGCTTGCTCACGAATCGGTAGATGAATTCCGCCACATAGATAACCCCCGGCAACCACAGAAAAAGCCCCACCGGAAACAACAACGGCATGCGCAAACCAAGAAATCGCACGGCCCGCGCCCCCCGGTGAATCTCATTCTTCGGCGTCACGCAATGAATCGCTTCCATCAAATCCTCCCGCGTCAGTTGCGGTGCAATGCCCTTCGCTTCGTCGTCGTTGATCGCCACAAAGCGCACCCGGTCTAACCAATCGAGCCAGGTCAGCATCTTTTTCTGAAACGTGCAAAGCGGACATTCGCCATCGTAGAGCACGACGTGGCGGTCCCGGGTTTGGGTCGTGCTCGGAGAGATTTCGGAACCGCTCATGGATGGGCCTTCAATTTTCAGACAATTCGAACCTTTTCCTCCTTTTTTTTTGCCTTCGAGAGACTCAATGGACCATGATGGAGCGAATTCCGCTCCCCCCCCGGACGCAAACTTGGCAAAAACCGCCGCCTCAAAGCTTCACCGGGCAGGGACGACGGAATGGCTTCGCGAACTTGGCGGGCAAACGGTTCGCTTCCTCTACGGAATCGCCCCCTAGACGGCGCTGAAATAGTCTTTGGCCGCACTTCCTGTTTCACTCCAAAGGCAGTGGGATCGGTTGAGACAAAATAGCGCCAAATTTAATAGCGCTCAATATCAACGCCAGATAGAACGCCCAGCGCATGACATGCCAGTGGAAGAAAAAAAGATTCCTATACCCAACACATTTCCATTCAGGAACTCTTCGAAAAGCCGGAAGAAACCGACAGAAAAAGTTGGATACACATAAAGGAAGATATTTATGCAGAATTGTTGGGATACTTCTGCGGCCACGCTTTCTCCACGGAGGGGAAATACCAACGCTCTGTTCGTAGCGAAAGAATTCACTGACACGCAAAGTGATTATTGCTCTAAATATAGCATAGATAAGAAGAAACAGACTAACACTACCCCATATAGTTGTTGTAAACTTCTTCAGGAGAAATAGCCACATCGCATCACGGCTCTCGATTATCGCAAGCTCGTCTCTAATTCCAATTCGCGCCCAGTTCAATACTGATTGGGCTTGCTCGAAAGTCACCTTTTCCATTGCGGTATCACCCCGTGACCTCTGAAGTGCTTGGTGCATTACCCCACCCTCGCTGAGTAGATTCTCTGTCGCCTGCATTCCTTCTGCGTATCCCTTCAGTAGAAAAATCTGAGAAATCAACGGTAAGAATGTTAATGCGACTAATAAAAAAATCAAAAACGACCTATATCCAGAATATTCTCGCTTTAAAACATGCCACGGTTCCCTCGCGTCCCTATCAAAACGAGCATCGTTGATCTGGCAAGCATCGAGAAAAAGAGTTGCCTCGCGGCTTTGAAATATACTTTTTAGCTTGCCAGCGATTCCATCAATCGAAAACTTCCCTTCGTTCTTCCCGGCAACAATACCAAAATCTACACCTCGCAAGTCGGAGCCATTAAGCCTTGTATCTTTGAAAGTTACTTTACATTCTGATTCAGAGTGCTCTGCAAGATTTTCTAACCGCTTCGAGGTTTGCCTTAAAGAATTCTCCGTCATTTGAACTCTATCAACTACTTTAGAAATATCATTTATTTTTCTAAAGTAGGGGTCGTTACGTTCGGCAATAAGATTGCGATCATCATCACTAATCATACTGGCACGAGTCAGTAGCGCCTTCGCCTACTTGGAAATCTCCTTTCTGTCGTCAACCCCCATGCGCAAAACAATTGATCGAAGGTCTACTCCTTCTAAGTTCGCCATGGTCCAATCTGTCCAAGCAACCCAAGCCCCGTCAAGAATCGCAGGTTCGTATACTTTAAAGCTATCACTAGACTCTTTATATGTGACTCTGCGGAACTCTGTATTTGACATTTTTTGCAACTGTACGCGCTCCAAAGTCGCTCCCTCTAAACGTGCCTTTCTTAAATTTGCCCCACCCAAGAGGGCACACCCTAGATTAGAAAGCCTCAAATTTGCTTCCGACAGGTTGGCGCCTCTAAGACTTACTCCTTCCAGATTTACATTAGTTAAATCTGCAAACTCTAAATTCGATTGGCTAAAATCAATTCTTTCTAAATTTGCTCGATGAAATCGCGCCGCACTCATATTTGCACCAACGCAATTCGCTCTCCTCAAACTTGCCCCTTCGAAACTAACCATGGGAAAACTTCCTTCTACTAGTCGCGCGCCATCTAAGTTTGCGTATCTCAATCCTCCTTCCGCAATATTTACTCTACTCAAATCTGCCCCAGACAAATCTGCGCCATCGAGCATTGAGTGTCCAAAATCAGCGCCATCAAATCTGCAATGCTTCAACACCGCATCCCGGAGATCTACCACTCCAATTTTCGCCCCACGAAAGTCACAAAACGCAATATTCGCTCTTTTCCCCTGCTCAGATGTTGGGTTCGCGGGTCTACCTGATGAAACCCAGGTTTCATGCTCTCGAATAATCGCCCTTCCTTCATCATTCAGCTGCAGGTATTCTCCGCTAGCCCCTTCTTCCGTCTCTTTTGTCGTCATTCTCCTGTAAGGAGGACCTAGTGTCCTGTTAGGGAAGAAAGTATCATTTATAATTTGTACTTTTTCTCCGATGGTCGAGTATGCAAGTATGGCAAAAGGACGACCGAAAGCACCGTTGGAATTGAGCAAGGAAGAGCGCGAAGTGTTGGAGAAAGCGG
>JBCCWV010000008.1:0-46172 GCA_039192745.1 Verrucomicrobiota bacterium
ACAAGTCGTCCGCGATGAGGGCCGTTTTGCATTTGAATCGAATGCACCGGCCCCGTTGCGTACCAGCCCCACTCTTCCAACTTCACGTCCGCCGTGATCTCGCGTCGCTCTGACCAAGTCTCGCCGTCATCCACAGCGACGATCACGGCGAGACTTGGTCAGAGCGACGCGAGATCACGGCGGACGTGAAGTTGGAAGAGTGGGGCTGGTACGCAACGGGGCCGGTGCATTCGATTCAAATGCAAAACGGCCCTCATCGCGGACGACTTGTCGTTCCGGCAAACCACCGTCTCAGCGACGACGGCGTGGATCGCGGTCCCAATGGAGCGCAAGTCGTCATCAGCGAAGACCACGGAAAGACTTGGCGGCTGGGGGCGATCGACGCCACCTACGACGATGGACTCAATGCCAACGAAACCACCGTCGTCGAACTCAATAACGGCACGCTTTATTTCAACACGCGCGATCAAAACGGCGACGCCGAGGGCACGCGAGGAGAAACACTGAGCCACGACGGGGGCGACACTTTCTCTCCGACAGACTCTGATTGGAAAGAATACGCCCCCGCGCCTGCTATTCTCGATGCGCCCGTCGTGCAATGCGCGCTTCTTCGTGCCCGCGAAGACCTCATTCTCTTCTCCGGTCCAGACAACAATGGTCCCAATGGCAAGGGACGAAGCGATTTGCGAATTCGTTTTTCGAAGGACGAAGCGAAAACCTGGAAGGACGGCCCGCTCCTGCACGTCGGTCCCGCCGCTTACAGCGACATGACTCTCACCAGCGATGGGAATGTGGGCGTCCTCTTTGAGGCCAGCGATCCCGGACACAAAAACGCTTATCAACGCGTTGTCTTCGTTTTGGTCGACCCTGCGGAGATTGAGTAAAGGCAAGAATGAGAGCTTCTTCGGGACTCCGCAAAGTAAGAGCCGTATGCGGGTTATTCCTTGCATGCTCCTCGATCCTTTTTGCGCAAGTGAGTCCCGTCGAATGGGATAACCTCCCGCCCATCCCCGACGAACATGGATTTGCCGGACCGTTTGCCGGCATCATCGCCGAACATCTCATTGTCGCGGGCGGAGCCAATTTCCCCGAGAAGCCTCCCTGGGAAAACGGCACCAAAGTCTGGCATGACCGGGTCTTTGTTTTTTCTTTCAACTCCGAGAAGTGGACTACCTCGCCGGTTCGTTTGCCAAGCGCCCTCGGTTACGGCGTCTCCCTTTCGCTGCCCGATCGCCAATCCATCGCCATGCTCGGAGGGAGCGACCAAGAGAACAACCCGACTTCCAGTGCATTCGAACTCCGGTTGATCGAAGGAAATATCGAAACAACCCCACTTCCCCCGCTTCCCGTCCCCCTCGCCGAGTCGAGCGGAGTCGAACTCGATAACCAACTTTACATCTTCTCCGGTCGCACCACGGAAGGCACGGCGAGAATGGGCTTCCGGCTTGATCTCAATCAACCTTCACCCTTCTGGGAAATCATTCCATGGCCCGCCACCGCTCGCGGACGCGTGCACTCGGCGGCGGGCGTTTTCGAGGGCAAGATCTATGTCGTCGGCGGGCGCGATCAGATGTCCGAAGGCAAACCCGAACATCCCGACGACCGCATGGAGCTCTATGAACGTGATTTCCTGCGCGACACTTGGCGACTCGATCCTGAGACATTGGATTGGACTCGTCTCGCCGATCTTCCTCACGGACTTTCTGCCGCGCCGCAAGGCATCGTCCCGGCAGGCAACTCTCACCTCCTTGTTCTCGGAGGCGTTAATGTGAAATTCCTCAAGGAACAACTAGCCGCACGCCCCGAACTGAACGGCCAGGGACACGAACACCCCGGCTTTCCTAAAACCATCTGGGCGTACCACACCATCACCGACACCTGGACCGCTGTCGGCGAACTTTCCACCGATGTCTTTGCTCCCGTGACCGTCCCCGTGGTTCCAATGGCGTCCGATTCCTTTCTTATCCCATCCGGCGAGATCAAACCGGGGGTGCGCACGACACAGATTGTCCGTGGCGAAGTAAGAGCCAAAAGCGCGCCCTTCGGCGCACTCAACTGGACTGTCGTTACCCTCTACCTCTTGGGTATGGTCGGCGTTGGCTATTGGTTCATGCGCAACGAATCGGCGTCTTCCACCGATGCCTACTTTCGCGGAGGACAGCGCGTGCCCTGGTGGGTCGCCGGACTCTCCATCTTTGCGACCATGCTTTCGGCGATCACCTTCATGGCCATCCCCGCAAAGGCTTACGCCGAGAACATGAACGCGTGGATCGGGCAATGGTCGATGATTCTCATCGTCCCGCTGGTCGTCGTTTTTTACCTTCCCTTCTTTCGAAAACTCGACGTCACCACCGCCTACCAATATCTCGAAGAACGCTTCAACCTTGCCTCACGGCTTGTCGCCAGCGCGCTTTTCATGTTCTTCCACCTCGGGCGCGTCGCGATCGTCCTCTATCTTCCGGCCCTCGCCCTTTCAAGTGCGACGGACATCAACATCTTCGTCGCCATTTTCGCCATCGGCATTCTTTGCATCCTTTACACAGTCATGGGCGGAATCGAAGCCGTCGTCTGGACCGATGCGATCCAGGCTCTCGTCCTTCTCGGCGGCGCACTCCTTTGCTTGCTCGTCATCGTCTTTCGCATCGAGGGCGGATTGGGAACGATTCTTGAAATTGGCGTGGCCGATCAGAAACTTCTCCCCGCCGACTGGGGAAGCTTTGACATAAGCGCGTCCACTAACTCGGGAATCGTCATTTTCCTCGGCTTCCTTTTCGCCTCGCTTCCCTCCTACACCGCCGGGCAAGACGTTGTGCAGCGCTACGTGACAACTCCCAGCGAAAAGGAGGCCGCGCGCTCGCTCTGGCTGAACATTCCAATGACCTTTTTCGGCTCCCTTCTCTTCTTTTTTCTTGGAGCGGCACTCTACGCCTTTTACAAAACGCAACCGGCGCTCCTCGATCCCACCCTCGAGCGGAACGACGGCATCCTTCCCTTTTTCATCCTGCAAAACCTTCCCGCTGGCCTCGCGGGTCTGATCGTCGCGGGCATTTTCGCCGCCGCCCAATCGACGATCTCCAGTTCGCTCAACTCCGTCGCAACCGCCTTCACCACTGATTTTTACGGCCGCGTTCTTCAGCCAGAATCCTCCGATCAACAACGCCTCGCCGTCGCGCGCAACGTCGTCATTTTTCTTGGCGTCATCGGGATTGGTATGGCTTCCTGGATCGCGGCGACGGGAACAAAATCGATTTTCGACGCCTACAACATTTTCATCGGAATGGCCCTCGGACCCGTCGCGGGCATCTTCTTCCTCGGCGTCTTCACAAAACGCCCCACCGGGCCGGCTGGACTCGTGGGGGCCGTCGTCGGATTCGTCAGTGTCCTGGTCATTCACTTCCTTCGCGAAGCCGGTCAACTTGACCTCTGGCCTGTCCTCAATGGCATCATCAGCTTCACCATCACGTTCTTCGCCGGACTCTTCGTCGGCTTCTTCACGAAACGTCCTCCCAAATCATGAATCTCCTCCGCACCGTCCCCAACGCGAAGGCTCTAAGCTCTTTGCTCTTCGCCCTCTGCTTCGCAGGCGCCACGCTCCACGGCGCCGAGGACCGGCACCCCGACATCGTGCTGATTCTCGCTGATGATCTCGGCTTCTCCGACCTTGGTTGTTATGGTGGAGAAATTCGCACGCCCATTCTCGATGAACTGGCACGCAAGGGGCAAAGGTATTCGCAATTCTATAACGCCGCCCGTTGCTGTCCGAGCCGCGCCAGCCTCCTGACCGGGCGCTATCCTCACGAAGTTGGAGTCGGGCATATGACCTACGATGCGGGTGAGCCCGGATATCGCGGTGACCTTAGAAAGGACACGCCGACCATCGCCGAGGTGCTCAAAGACGCGGGCTATTTCACCGCGATGAGCGGCAAGTGGCATGTGACCTACCACGTGAACGCCGACTCCCCTCGCGACAACTGGCCCAAACAAAGGGGTTTCGACGAATTCTTCGGAACGCTGCCCGGTCACGGCTCCTTCTACGATCCCGCCGGTCTCATGCGAAACAACGACCCGATAAAACCGGGCAAGGCGTTTTTCTACACCGATGCCATTACAGACCATGCCATCGAGTTCATCGAACAGGCAGCCGACAAGCCGCTCTTTCTTTATGTTGCCTTCACCGCTCCGCACTACCCGCTCCATGCACGAGAAGAAACCGTTCAAAGTTATAACGGTGTTTATGATGTCGGTTGGGATGTGATTCGCGAAAAACGCCACGCGAATCTCATAAAGGAAGGCATCATCCCGGCGGGCACAAAACTCGCCCCGCGCGACCCGGCGAGTATTCCGTGGGAAGACGATCCCCATCAGGATTGGCAAGCCCATCGCATGCAGGTTTACGCCGCGATGGTCACGGAAATGGACGCTGCCATCGGACGCATCGTGGAGTCACTTCGAAAGGAAGACCGGCTTGAGAACACGATGCTCGTCTTCCTTTCCGACAATGGCGGATCCAACGAAGGGCACCTTCGCAACACCATTGAACGCATGGATAAGCCGTGGGTGAGCCCGGTCATTCCGGAAAAAGCTCCCGACGGAACCCCGATGCGTGCCGGCGACTGGCCCGGCGAACCCCTCGGCGGCCCGGCGACCTATGGAAGCTACGGACCCCGTTGGTCGAATGTCTCGAACACGCCCTTTCGCCGCCACAAATCCTGGGTCCACGAAGGCGGTATCGCCACGCCGTGTATTGTGCACTTCCCGGACAACAAGACCATTCAGCCCGGCTCCATCAGCCACCGGGTTTGTCATCTTATCGATCTTTTGGATTCTTCGACGCCCGCCAACGTCGTTGCGAGTGACCAAAAGTCCGAACACAGTCTTTCCATCCTCAGCCCCGAATCCGCGGCACGCACTCTCGGCTGGGAGCACGAGGGCAATCGCGCTTTCCGCGTTGGTGACTGGAAGATCGTCTCTGAATTCCCCGGCACATGGACAACCATGTATCCCTATGAAAAGGAAGGACGCTGGGAACTCTACAATCTCAAGGAAGACCGTACCGAGTTAAACGACTTGGCCAAAGCCGAGCCGGAACGCCTTCAATCCATGATTCGAGGGTACAACGAATGGGCCGAACGAGTCGGCGTCGTCGAGTGGTCGAAACTCGAAGGCAAAAAAGAATAGCTGGACCGTCCGAGGACGGTCGCAGGACAAGGCGTCAGATGCCGCGATAACCACCGCGATCTCCGCGGTCGCCACCACCTCGGCCACCGCGATCTCCACGGTCACCGCGGTCACGATATCCTCCACCGCCACCACCACCTCGGCCACCGCCGCCGCCACGGAAGTCACGGCGTCCGCCGCCGCCTCCTCCGCGTTCACCGCGGGGACGGTCTTCGGCTTCGTTAACGCGAAGGGGACGACCTTCAAATTCGGCCCCATTCAACGCTTCGAGCGCCTTCTCACCGGTTTCCCGGTCAGCGAACGTCACGAAAGCAAATCCACGGGGTTGGCCGCTGAACTTGTCGAGCGGAAAATACATATCAACAATCGGCTCAAATTCGGAGAGGCGGTCGCGCAAATCAGATTCCGTCGCAGAGTACGGAATGTTTCCAATATATAACTTCATTCTTCTATTCTTTGTCTGTGGCCTGCTTGTTTTCCCTGACTCCTGATCGCGCAACAACTGTCGTTCTCCCGAAAACTGGAAGGCTAAGCACTGACGAAAAAGGCCACGGACAGACCTGTGCAAGAGTCGCGACCTCTCGTTTGTTGTCAATCGCTTTCGGATGCGAAACGGCCAGACAAGGCTCTTTCCCGCAGTCTGGAGCGAGTTTTGCCTTCCCTTCCACCGTCTTTTCCTCGAAACTCCCCACGGATCAAGCCCACGATGAAATCGCCGACCTTGATTTTGCTGATGATTTTCCACGTGTTCCTGCACGCGGTTGGCGCCCGGACCTGGACATCGGTCGACGGGAAAAAAATCGAAGCCGAATTCATTGAAACCGACGGCGAGACCGTCACCATCCGCCGCGATGACGGAAGACAGTTCACCCTTCCGCTCGACAAGCTTTCCGAAGCCGACAGAAATTTTGTTCGGAAAAAGGCGAAATCTGAGGAAGAAGCAAACGAGGAAGCCAATCCCAGAATCACTGGCGAAATCACATTGCCGAAATCCGGCACCGAAGTCAGCCGCGACCTGAGAGTAACGGGCACGACCGACGGCGCACCAAGAGGATACGTGGTGATGCCCTTCCTCCAAAGCAAGCAAAGCGAGTACCCAGTTCCCTACGGCGAATACACCCGGGCCAACCGGAAATTCTCCATGACCGTCCACCATGGCGATTTCCTTCTCGGCGAGTGGAGCATCCACCTCCACGCCATTCCGGAAAAAGACGCTAAAAAGCTCGTCGAGTGGTATGAGGAGTTGATTACGCTTTACCGAAAGGGCAAGCCCGACGAGGTGCCTCCATTCGATCTGAAACTCCTCGAAAACGCCGTCGAAGTCGCCTCCGTGAGCTATTTTCTGCGTTCAAAATAGGGAAAAAATCGCGAAAAAACTTTCCGAATTTCACGGAGAACGGAGGAAACTGTTTGAGGACGGTCTTATTCCGCTTCCTCCCCAAATCATGGACCCCACCTCCGATTTCGTCCGACTCTGGACCCGCCATCAAGCGGAGGTGGAACGCTACGTCTACATGATGATTCCGCGAGCAGCAGACGCCGCGGATGTCCTGCAGGACGTGTCCGTGCTTCTCTGGGAAAAGTGGGATCAATATGACCAGTCACGCCCCTTCGTTCCTTGGGCCATCCGCTTCGCATGGCTTGAAGTCTTGAAATGGCGTCAACGACAGGCGCGAGAGAAACTCGTCTTCTCCGACGGATTGCTCGAACAAATCAATGCCGCCCACGCCGATGAAGAGCCCCTTATGGAAGCGCGGCGCAATGCGCTGACGAGCTGCCTCACCCGACTCACCGAACAACAACGCAAGTGGGTCGATCTTCGATACGGTCGCCACGGTGCCATCAAGGAAGAAGCCGGTCGCTCCGGCATCAGCATGCACAAACTTTACTACGCGCTGGAAAAAGTCCGCGGGCAGCTCCTCGAATGCATCGGCCGCACGATGAGAAAGGAGGGCTGGAGCAATGCCTGACCCAAACGAATCTCTCGACGCCCTCCTCGCCAAACTGGTGGAGGAAACGATTGAGCCCGGTGAAGTCGAGCAATTGGAATCGCATCTCGACGGCAACCCGGAGGCACAACAACGTTACCTCCACTACCTCTCCCTCCACCGCGACCTCGAGCAAAATGCTGCAGAAAACCGGCATGCAACGTCCTCCACCTCAGCTCCGAAGACCCGCGTTTCTCCTGCGTTGATCGGAATTGCCGCCGCTGCAGTCGCTTTGTTAGTGAGCGCCGCCTTGATTTACTTCGACCGGGAACCGGAAATCGCACAAATCACCGGGGTCGACGGCGCTGTGCGCTGGATTGACCACCGAGGCCACGTCGTCTCCGACCTCGAAGCCTCGGACATGCTCACGGGCGGAACCCTCGAAGCCATCAATGCCGACGCCTGGGCGGAAATCCAGTTCCTCGACGGCACACTCGTCTCTGTCAGCGGTCATTCCGCCATCACGATCTCCGAATTGGACGGCCAGAAAATCCTCCACCTCCGCGAGGGCCAATTTTCCATCGACGCCGCCAAGCAACCGCCTGGTCTTCCCATGAAGCTCATCAGTGCTTCGGCCGAAGCGGAAGTCCTTGGAACACAGTTCAACGTCACCGCGGATTCGATGTCCACCCGCGTCACCGTCAATGAGGGGCTTGTCCGCGTGAAGCGCCTCGCCGACGGAAGCGTGCAAGAAGTGGCCGCCGACCAACACGTCATCGCCGCCCTCGAACTGGACACAGACTTCCTCGCCACCTCGCGCAAGGACTTCACGGATGCATGGAAAAGTGATTTGCCCCGTGACATGCGGCGCGGTCTCTGGATTCCATTCCCCCAAAACAAGGGTGGCGTTCTGCGTGCACTTCCTCACGTGTTGCGAAGCGAACAAAGGAGCGAGGAATCGCACGCCCTCCTGTTCACCGCCGTCCTTGATCCATCTCCAGACGATCTTCCGCCCGTGCGAATCAAGGAAGGTTCCAGTGTGCGCGTCAGAGGACGCTCACAAACCGACGACGCCATCAACATCGGCTTCGCCACCCACATCGAACGCGGCGGGTTCGCCGGAAAATACTCTGTCTGGCAAGACGTCAGAACCGGTAATTCTTCCGACCGGACTTTCGAGATTGAGCTGCCATTGGAGGCTTTTTCCGCCACACAAGGCCGGTTCCCCGAATCTCCAGTCGCCCATGAGATGGTCTATCTTTGGGTTCTCACGGCGAGGCAGGATGCCAGCTTGGAAATCGTCGAAGTAGAACTGATTCCACGTCATTAGACTGGTTCAAACAGCAGTTCCGGAAGAGTCCATTGGAAGTGGAGTTGCGCCGGCAGAATGTCATTGTCATCTTGGCCGATGATCTCGGTTAGGGCGATGTCGGTTGCTATAGCACTATTAGGATCCGGACTTCCATAATCGGTGGTTTGGTCGCTGCGGGAAGGCGCTTTACCGACGCGCGCACATCTTCCCCGGTCTGCACACCGGTGAGAAGGCAGGATTGGATTCTCGCCGAAAGATCGTTGAACTTACTTCGTCCGGTGACACTACAGCGAACACTGCATGCCAAAATCGAATCGCCCATTCAGCTTTGCCGATCTGCGGGCGGCAAGCCTGAGAAGCGCCCGCGCCAATCTTGTTCCAGGGATCGTGCTCTGGGTCATCGGCCTGGCGGTCGTGCTCGCTTACTATTTTTCCGAGGGCGCACGCGATGGGTTTGTCTCGATTGCTGAAGCGAAGGAAAACTGGGGCTTCCTCTACTCCGCAGTGGCGACTGCGATCTTTGGAGGACTCATTCCCTTCCTGTATCTCTGGGCGAGCGGAAAAATTCCAGCTGGGAAGGAAGTGTCTCACGGGCTTTTCTTCGTCATCTTCTGGAGCACCAGGGGAGTGGAAGTGGATGCACTGTATCGTTTGCAGGCTTGGCTTTTCGGAAACGATGCCGAGATCGGAACGATTGTGACCAAAGTGGTAGTGGACCAGTTCGTTTACTGCCCGTTTTGGTCGGCGCCGCTGACAGCAATCTTTTATGCCTGGAAGGACGAGGATTTTTCATGGAGGAGGGTGCGCAAGCGATTCACTCGTCGCAGTTTCACCTTTGAAGTGGCAAGCGTGTTATTGTCGGTCTGGGTAGTCTGGATCCCTGGCACAGCTATCATCTATTCCCTGCCTTTGATGTTGCAGATTCCCCTGTTCAATCTCGTCCTCTGCTTCTTCGTGCTAATGATCAGCGCATTGGGAACTGAAGACAAATCTCAAGACTGACACCCTCCGAGACCGTTTGTCCGGGATTAATTCATCTTTTGATCCCGCAAGAAAGTTTCGTTCCCCACGCCTGTTACACTGAGTCGCCAGCATTCTTGAATCGCGGTTTGAATTGTCAGCCGGTTCGCGGAATGATGATGAATTCGATTCAAAAACCCCATGCTACGCCACGTCTTTCTCCTTCTCACCATTGTATTCTCCTCCCCTCTGCTGAATGCGGAGTCTCCGGCCAAGGTCGTCTTTCTCACCGGCGACGACGAGTACCGCTCCGAGGAATCGATGCCCATGATTGCGAAAATTCTTGAGCGGGACTTTGGATTCGACGTGTCCGTCGGATTTTCCCTCGACGAAAACGGCCACATCGACCCCGCCGCGACGACGTCACTGACTGGAACGGAAACCCTCGCCGACGCCGACCTCCTTGTTCTATTCCTCCGCTTCCGACGTCCCGATGAAGTGACGTTTCAAAGGATTCTCGATTACCTCAGAGCAGGGAAACCCGTTGTCGCTTTCCGCACATCCACCCACGCCTTCCGCTTCGAAGCGGATTCCCCGCACGCGCGATGGGGATTCCAGGATGACCCGACCTTCATACACAGCCTTGCCGGTGGAGAGCAAATGCGGGAATTGGTTGGGCAAAAATGGATCACTCATCACGGCCACTTTGACGACGGGAAGAAGCCCCTCACCGGAGTCTCGATCGCCAAGGACGCCGTCGCCCATCCAATCCTGCGCGGCGTCGAACCTTTCGAAGCGTTCTCATGGCTTTACCACGTCGAAGGTGGCGGGGACACCATCGCGGGCGATCCATCGATTCTGCTCAACGGCAAATCCCTGCAATCCAAAAAAGAACAGGCAGGCGAACTCGACCGTTACCCCATCATCAACCCTGTCGCGTGGACCAAGACTCACAACATGGGCGCCACTCCGGGACGCGTCTTCACCACGACCCTTGGCCACCCCTACGACTTTAAAATCCCCGCCATGCGCCGCCTTTCCATCCAAGGAATTCTCTGGGCTCTTGGCAAAGAAAACTCCATCCCCGAAACCGGAGTCAGAATAGATACCGTCGACGACTACGAACCTAACAACTCTGGCTTCGGCGACAAATTCAAGGCCAACATGAAGCCGTCAGACTTCTTTGTGCCAGCGACGGATCGCCCGTAGAGCCACGGTTCGGAACCATCTCGGACAAATCTCGAAATCCGAGCTTCCCAAAAAGCGAACAGCCTGACCGATGGGTTCATCGATCAGGCTGCTGCGAAAATCTGGAGGGTTCGGCTACTCCTCCTTCTTCGTTTCTTCGGAATCCTTTTTCTCGTCGAACTGAGGAAGCAGTCCCTTCTCACGAGCCTCCTCGAAGGCAGCGTCCGGATCCTTGTTCCAACGGCGCTCAATGTCCCGCTCTTTGAAAAAGTAAATTTTCTTCCCATTGTATTCGATGGAAGGACTTTCCGGTGTGACAACGCATTCGTTTCTGAGCGGGCAGAAGCGCTGCTCCATCAACTCAAGATCCTTCAACTTCTTCGGCATCTCGGAAAACTGCGGCAGGAGTCCTTCTTCAATGCCGACCTTGACGTAATAAGCCGCGTTATCCTCCCAAACTCCGGCGCAAGAACTGCAACAGAGGAAAACCTTGGTGCCTTCATACTCGAAGACCTCTTCCTCATCGATCTCCGTATCGATCATAATCGGGCAGATGGACTGTTCTTCGGCAGTGAGAAAACCGAGCGAGAGCAAGAAAATTGGAACGGAAGAGAAAACGTTTTTCATCGTGAATTTGGTGAATATTTTTAGATATTGGTGTAGAACCAAACGTTCAAAACGTAAGGAAGATTGTCAATTGACGATAATAATGTCCGGGTTATTCATCCTCAAACGCTGATCCTGCCGAAATTCGCAAATTTGGGCCGAATCTTGGCCACCATCCGTCAAACAAAGTCCGCCTCCGCGCTAAAACAACATCGACCGCTCTCTCTGCGGTTCAAAGGCTGAGCCCGCAGACCAACGGCAAAGAGCCACTCAATCCCGAACCAACATCGAAATCCAGAATCCTATTGTAAAACCATGATTACTATCGCCTTCGCCACTGAGACCGGAAACGCACAGGACCTGGCCGAAGAAACTGAGAAGAAACTCAACGAGCGCGGATTCGAGTCCACAGTCGTCGATATTGAAGACATGGAACCCGGAGGGTTGAAAAATATCGAAACTCTAGTCGCCATCGTCAGCACCTGGGGAGACGGCGAACCTCCGATGTCCGCGACCGACTTCTACGAGGAATTTAAAGATGCTAATCCCTTGGAGTTGAACCAGACAGATTTCGCCGTGCTCGCACTCGGCGACACCGCCTACGAACTCTTCTGTCAGTTCGGGAAAGACATGGACAGTGAACTCGAACGTCACGGCGCCAAAAGATTGATGGCACGCCTCGATTGCGATCTCGATTTTGAAGATCATTTCGACGGTTGGGTCGATGACCTCGTAAAGGCGTTGGAATCTCGGAACGCAGCAGCGGCGGCCTGAGTTCACGAGTTCCATAGCAGATCACCCGTTTTCCGCTAACGCCGTTGCGGGCGTTCATAGAGTGATCCTCCGCAACCCCGCTTGAAGTCGTTCGTCCCACGCGAAGTGGCTCGCGTTAACTGGGGGCGAGGTTCTCCTTTGCGGCAGTCGGGCGCTATCCACATTGTTCCGTATCAAAACTGCGTCCTCTCTTCCCGTCTGCCAATAGCAGAAGCTCTATCCGCCAAAGGCGGATGGCGGAGGGGGTGGGATTCGAACCCACGGAACCTTGCGGTTCGCCGGTTTTCAAGACCGGTGCATTCGACCACTCTGCCACCCCTCCGGATGGTCGTGGGCCGATAGTTCGCTCGTGAAAGGAACTGATTCAACCGGATTATCGCCGATCCTGAATCACGTTTTGACAAACTCTAACCGGAAAGGTCAGAATCATGGGGCGATTCTCACCTCTCTAAACCTCCCCAAGAATAGACCCGTCCTTCTGCCTCCTCATGCCTCGCCTGAAGTCATTTCAGCCTCGGTCAATGTCGGAATATTCCTGAGAACTACTCTAGTCTTCGCTTTGACTTACAATTTCGGCGTGTAAACAGCACCGCCGGTATTGCCGGTCATGTTCCACGTGGCGAAGTTGTAGGTGGAGAGCGGAACGAGATGAAGAGTGGTTTCACTGCCGGGCTTGACGTCGGCGGCTCCGGTCGGGTGACCGCAGACGACGACTCCATTGGCAACCTTGACCGTCCGGCCGGAGTAGCTTCCGTCGAAAACATCGATGACGTCATAGACAAAAACGGCCATGACGTTGTCGTCTCCATCCTTCACCTGGACTTTAGGGACGCTCTTGAGCCGAAGATGGGCGGTAAGAGGCCCCGACGCGGAACTCGGGGCAGCTTTCTCAACAGGTGGCTTTTTTGCCGCTGGCTTTGGTGCTGGGGGAGACTTTTTGGCGGGAGCTGGTATTGCTGGCTCCTGCTTTTTCGGGGCCGCCTTTTCTGGAGCCTTCGGTTTTGACGGCTCATTTTTAGACGGCTGCTTGGGTGCGGCTTTGGGCTGCGCCTTCGGCGTGCTTTTCATTTCAGGAGCATCCGGCTTCTTTGCAGACTCCTTCTTGGGCTCAGCAGACTTCTTTGGTGCCGGGGTGGGTTTCGGGTCCGCCTTTTTTTGCTCGGCTGGCTTCGATGACGACTCTTGCTTCGCTTTGTTATCCGCTTTTCCACCACCCTTGCCTTTTCCTTTTCCTTTTCCGCCTTTGGCCTTGTCGGCGTTCGGCTTTTTCTCCGCCGCTTTTTCTTGTGGAGCGGTCTTCTTCGTCTCTGCCTTTTTCTCCTGAGGCGCTGGCTTCTTGTCTTCCTGCGCGGAGATGGACTGGAGAGAAAATGAAAATACGAAAACCGAAAACAGGGTAGCAAGGAGGGGTAGCGATTTCATGCCTCCATACTATGCGGACTCAGGGATTTATCACGCGGAACCGGAGTATTTCGTTTTGATTGATCTTCGTTTCTCCGGCAATACACCCACCAGGAATCGAACCTGGACCTTCGGCTCCGGAGGCCGACGTAATATCCATTTTACCATGGGTGCGTTTCGTTCCGGACGTCGTTGCAGTGTAACCGCAAATGGACTGGTGACAAACGCTTCGCAACGAGTCCGTTAGCGAAGTGAGTCCGCCGCCTCGTGAAGGAGTTTTTCCGTCGTCGCCCAGTCGAGGCACTTGTCGGTGATAGAAACACCGCGCTTCAAATCCTCTTTCGGCTGCGGGAATTTCTGGTTCCCTCCCTCAAGATTACTTTCAAGCATGGAGCCGATGACCGGGCTCCCGTCCACCTTGCTTTGGGCGACTGTATCGAGAAAAACCGCTGGCTGCCTTTCGTGGTCCTTTCCGGAGTTGTCATGGCTTGCATCGACCATGACCGCAGTGCGTAGTCCTGCACTTTCCAATTCCGCGGCAGCCGCAGCCACGCTCGCGTCGTCGTAGTTCGGACCATTTGCTCCACCCCGGAGAATGATATGACAGTAGGGATTGCCTTTCGTTGTCACTGCAGAGGCAATACCCGCATCGTTCACCCCGAGAAAAGTCTGCTCGGAAGTGGCCGCCTTGATCGCATTGATCGCAGGTCCGATTGATCCGAAGGTCGCATTCTTAAAGCCGAGCGGCATAGACAAACCCGAAGCCATTTGGCGATGCGTCTGTGACTCCGTCGTCCGCGCACCAATGGCCGACCAGCAAATGAGGTCAGCAATGTATTGCGGCGTGATCGGATCGAGCAATTCCGTCGCCGTCGGGACACCGAGGGCAATGACGTCCTGCAAGAATTTCCGCGCCATGCGCAAGCCACCGGGAATGTCATTCGATCCATCGAGCTGCGGATCCATGATCAACCCTTTCCATCCCACCGTCGTGCGTGGCTTTTCAAAATACACGCGCATGACCAGACACATGACGTCCTCCACTTCCTTCCGCAATTTCGCCAAACGTTGCGCGTATTCGATCCCCGTTTCCGCATCATGAATCGAACAAGGTCCGACGATGACCAGCAGCCGTTCGTCATCGCCAAAGATGATGTCCTGAATCTGCGCCCGCGCGTTTGCGACGAAGGCGGCCTCGGCGTCCGTGCGCGCGATCTCACGGCAGAGGTCCGCCGGCGACGGCAGCGGCTCCGTCGAGACGATATTCAAGTCAGTGACTTGCGTGGGATTCGTGGAACTCATGGAATTTCGAGGGCGCCCAAGTTTGCGCTCTCCACGGCTGGAGCAAGGGGAAATTCCCCGTCAGACCCCGCTGGAGTTCCCGGTGCTGGCAACGGGCGAACCGTCCTCGTCCGTTTCCGGGGCGGGCGCATTCTCTGCCGCATCGACTTCCCTTTCGACGGCTTCACCGGTTTCTTCCGTCGTCTCCATGGTCTCTTCCGTTTCTTCAACCACGGCACCCGCACGGGGCGCGTTCAATAAATCTGCCGGAAGGATCGGCGGGTTCGCGGCCAACGCCGGAGTCACTTCCGGCTCAGGTTCCGTCGTCTCTTCTTCGGAAGGACTCTCCTCGAGCACCTCGACGATTTCCGTGGACGGCTCCGCAGTCTCCGATTCGGCGACCACATCTTGTTCACTCTCGAGGTAGAGTTTGCTCACCCACCACGCCGCGGGAACACCGACCGCGATGAAAAAGAGCACGGTCAAAATCGGACGAACGGGAACGTAGTTTTTCCAACTGGAGATTTCCCGAATCTCCTTCTGATTGAATTGCCCGGAGAGGTAACTTTGCTCCCGGTCGTTCGACTCGACGAGCGCGTCGAGTTCGTCGAGAAATTCGGACGCATCGACATCAAGGTGCTTGCTGTAGAGCCGCAAAAAACTCCGCGCGTAAACGAGGTTCGGAAACTGCGAGTAGTCGTCGTTCTCAAGGCAACGGATCGTGGTCGCCCCGATGCGCGTTTCATGCGCAACCTCTTCCACCGAAAACCCTCGAGTTTCTCGGGTTTCGGCCAGCAGTTTTCCCAGTGTGTAGGTCGTCGGCATCGAAGGTTGGCAGCGGCGGTCCCCGGACCGCGGTGGAGGCGAATTCTACCGTGGAAAAGTGGGAATTGCGAGCGATTCCGGATCTCTCCACATGCCCGAAATATCGGGCTTTCAGTCATTTTTCAGACCGTTTTGCCACCGGTCTTTCTGAGGCCTGACGGAAGACGGAAAAGACGGGGAACACTTTCTGCAAAAACTCCGGCATGGATCGAAGCGGAAGTTGAGGAAAATAGATGACCAGCAAATTGCCGCTACCCTCAAGACTATAGGGACCATTCTTGACGAAAAACTCTCGCTCCTCTGCGCCGAAAAGTGCGCGCACCGCATCAGGATCGGCTCCACTCAATCCCTGCCGCCGATTGAATTCCTCGTCGGTTTCAAACGCGACCGGTTCCATCCCCGGCGGCACGATGAGTTTCTCGCCCCCCGTGCGTGGATAGAGGAAGAACGGTGGCAGATGCACCGACGGAGAACGGAAAATAGCGATCGAACGCACCGTCACCGATTGATACATGCCAAGTCCCGCTGTCGCAGCGAGGTCGAGCAAAGTCAGTTCAATCCCGTTCGCCGTCCCTTGCATCAAATGCTCGACGTTCTGGAGCGACCCCCGCGCGAACTGGCTCAGTCCATCGATGCCCGGCGGCAACCCGGCCTCGCCCTTGCCGAAATAGACGAATTTCAAAGTCTCCGCAGCCTCGCGAAATTGCTGCTCCCTGCGCACCACCACCGTCTTGCCCCAAATCACCGCCGCTAGGGCCATAACCCCCACAGCACCGACAACGATCCAAATCTCAAGCGGCATGGCCGAATTTTTCCCTTTGCGGAGTGGTCCGGCAACCACGATTCATCCTTTATATCCAACGAAAACCGGATGACGAATATCAGTGAAAATCCGTAAATTTGAGGTATATTAGAATTTCCAAGCTATTTGGAAGTCGTCTACCCCCCTAATTCATGAGTGATCGTTACGAGATCCTTGGCAAACTCGGCCAAGGCGGCATCGGTGCCGTCTATCGGGCTCGCGACACCGTCCTCGAGCGGGAAGTGGCGATCAAACGTCTTCTTCCCCAAGACGAAAAGCCGGAGGAAGCGCAAAAGACCGGGGAGTATTTGATCAAAGAGGCGGGCATGCTTTCGAAGCTGCAACACCCTAACATTGTCAACGTCTTCGAGGCGGCGACCGACGACGACGGTGCTTACATCGTGATGGAGTTCATTGATGGTGACACGCTCGACAAGGCGATCGTGGACGGTCCTCTGAACGTTCAGGAATTCATTTCCGTGATGGAGCAAGCGCTCGAAGCGCTCATCGCCGCGCAGGAAATCGGCATGATGCACCGCGACCTGAAGCCGACCAATGTCATGCTCAAGAAACGCACGAGCGGCAAGTATGACTTGAAGGTGCTCGACTTCGGTCTCGCGAAGATCAGCGCGTCGCCAGCATTGCAAACGATCGATCATGGGAACTCCATTCTCGGATCGATCTATTTCATGGCGCCGGAGCAATTCGAACACGTGCCGCTCGACGGCCGCACCGATCTTTACGCGCTGGGTTGCCTTGGCTATTTCGGTCTCACACGCGAATACCCGTTCCAGGGAGAGACTGCCGCACACGTCATGGACGCGCACCTCGATCACCGATTAACGGACATCCGCGAACTTCGACCCGAATTGCCCGAACCGCTCGCCGCTTGGCTCATGCGCATGATTTCACTCTCCGTGGATAACCGGCCCGAGAATGCCAAGGCCGCTCTCTCAGAATTGGATGCGATTGTTCAAGGCTTGCCGAGGGAAGCTCTCGACGAAACCCAACCGACCGGGACAACACCGAAACTCATCACCGGACAGGCGGCCATCGTTGCCGCCGCGGAACACGCCGCGACCTCGCCCAACGCGCTTTCCACCATGCAACGGACGACCGGCGCGATTCGTCCGCCGGGGAAAAAACCGGCCACGCCATGGATGACTCCGGTCATCGTCGCCGCCACCCTCATCGTCGGAGGCATTCTCGCCCTCATCCTCATCGACGGCTCACGCGCAAACGCCACGAGCAATGTCACACGGGAGAATTCCAACGAAAAGACGGACGGCGTGAACCCGGTTCCCGGAACGGTTAGTTGGATCAATGAAGACGGCGATTACCTGCCGCATCCGATGACGAATTCCCGACCGCTGGTGCATTCCCCGTTGGGCGGCTTCAAATGGGGCATGGACAAGCCGGTCGCCGAACTGATCCCACTCGGCTCAAAATGGCGGCAGATGCCCGTCAACTGGAACAAGTTTCCGAACAACTGGACGAAGCCCGACTTCAAAGAAAAGAACTGGAACCTGACCAAGGCACCGATTGGTAGAAGCAACGGCGAATACTACACGGAAGGAACGATCCTTCACCGTCTTCCGAAACCTGCCGAAGGAGAAGCCATCGGCCCCATGCTCGTCCGGGCAAACTTCAAACTCGAAGAATCCGACACAACGGGACCACTCGAAGTCCATCTGCGCGCGGACGATGGCGCCGTCATTTACGTCAACGGTCGGGAAGTGCGTCGCGTTGGGCTTCCCTTCGGTCCGTTAGCTCGCTCCGCTCCCACCATCCGGGACATCAACTGGCTCAGCACCACGCGCTACAACATTCTACGCGTCGATGCCGCACAACTCCAGGCCGGCAGAAACACCATCGCTTTCCGCATCCATTCGCGCGGCCCCGCGGACACCGATCCGGACATCGGCTTTGACGCCGCCGTTTACCTCATGCCGCACGGCACCAAAGTGAATCCACCGCACGACTTTCTACACGTCTCCAACGAGGAAATGATCGTCCCTCCCTCCCGCAAAAATGGCCGGCCTTGGAAATATACCGAAGAAGTCGAGCCGCTCAAAAAGTGGGAGAACATCCAGTTCAATGACAAACAGTGGACCGAAGGACAGGCCCCATTCGGCGCAAAGCTGACCAACGACCAGCCTGACATCAATACCGAATTGATCGGCAGCAATCTCTACCTGAGGAGAAAGTTCACCCTCTCTGCCGATCAGGTCGAGAAGATCGATCAATTCGCCTTTGTCATCCGCACGAACGTGAACGCCACCATTTCCATCAACGGACGCTACGCCATCGAATTGAAAAACTCCCTCTACGGTCGCTACGGGTTTGTCGAGATGCCCCAGTACGTGAAAAAGAAGCTCGTCGAAGGCGAAAACGTCATCGCCGTCCATCTCGGCTCGAAGAAAGAAAACCCCTTCTTCGACCTCGGCATCGGCCTCGCCCCCAAAAGCTAATCGCGGGGAGAGATCCGGTCTTCACCATTGGCCGAAAAGCCTCCCGACGGGCAGAAACGCGCGGGAGATTGCTTCCCATTCCCGCAAAGCCGCATTCCCCCAAGCCCTCGCCCACCTCAGAGCCGCGCAAGGTTTTTGAGACGACATCTACTTAAATTGACTTAAATTCCAAGTCATTGATATTAACCGGTGTCCGGAAGCCATTGCCGCCCGGCCTCGTTGATGGCTGGGACATTGGAGATGGTGATGACGACGTCATGAAAGACAACCGCCAGCTTTGGCGTTTATTTTTGAATAACCGGACCCGGAAAAACGTCAAAACAAAGAGCGCCATGAAGCCAAACACCTTCCTATCCATCCTTGCTCCCATCGTCGCCTTCCTACCATTCGCCGCGTCCGCGCAGAATGGCTACCAGCGAGACTACGAACAGGCTGAGTTCTACGAAGACTACTATCCGAATCACGTCGAGAAGCGCGGCCCCATCCGCAACTTCTTCCGCGACGTCGCCGGCGAAGTCCGCTACCAACGCGAACACTTCTGGGACGACATGCGGGATCTGAAACAAGACGTCCGGCGCGCCATCCGCAACGAAACCCCGGCGGAGAAAAACGCTCGCGAAGCCGCCCAATACCGGGAAGCAGAACAACGCTTTGCCAACCGCTTCGGCTACCGGGGAGAATCGCTCCCACAAAACACAACACAACGGCCTAACACTTACCCATCAGTGCCCGCGGATTCTTCCCGCCCGGCCACGACGGACGTCCCCATGGATGACAGGTTCTTCGCGCACGAACCACCCGCGTCGCAGCGCCCTGTTTACCAAAATCGCCCGGCCAATCCGTCTCCCACCGGAAACGCGCCCGTCACCATCGTTCGCCCCACACCACCGGTTGGTTCCGACCTTCCAGCCTCGCCAAACAATCCGGTAGCCCCGCCGACAGAAACCACCTCCACGGCCACCACATCGCAGACACAATCCCGCGCAAATGTGGAGAACGTTCCCGTCGAGCGGAAGACGACCCAAACGAAACCAGAGCAATCGAAGCCCAAGGAAGAACCCGCGCCGAAAAAAGACACCGCCAAAACGGAAAAGGAAGAAATCGCCAAACAATACCCCGTCGCGACGAAAACCAGCCGCGAAGGCATTGTTCTCAGTCCCTTTGCCCCCCATGACGAACTCGACGTCACGGGCATGAAATCCGGTGATTTCGCCATGGACCCCGGAAACGGCCGAATCTTCCGCGTTCCCTGAGGGTTCCATCCCGCGAAACCGCTTGAGTTCCCGCCCTTTCCGGGCCAACCTCAATCTCGGACCCGCGGATGAAACACCTCAACCTCATTCTCCTTTCGACTCTGCTCGTGGCCCACTCGGCGTGGGCTGACGGGGAAACAACTCCGCCGGAAATCTCGATAACGTCCCCCGCTCTCGGGGAAGAGGCCGACGGAGGCACCGTCGTCGTGCAAGGGTCCGTCACCGACTCTACCAACGTCAATACTTTTCCTGCCGGTGTCGAACGCGTCATCTACCGTCTCCAAGGCGAACGCCGCTGGCGCAATGCCATCCTGAGCGCGCGAAACAGCGCCACTACGGACTTCTTCTTCAGCTTCAAAATCAAAAAAGGCGAAAACAAACGCTTCTACGTTCGCGCCTTCGATCTCTGCCGAAACGAATCCGACACACTCGGCCGGAAAGTGTTCCGTCCCCGAGTGATGCGCCGGGCTGCCGCCACTTCGACGGATGACACCAACGACGACGGGAACGACGCCACAGGGACATCAGTTTCAAACTCCTCCACAGCGACCTCCCAGTCGGTAACCGCCGGCGCATCCTCGTCCTCCAGCGCGACCGTCGAAATCCCAAAAGCCCTCGAGCCCGACGACGACCAGACCTTCAACCGCAACCGACTGCCGACCGCCCGCCGCACGAGCCAAGCGACGATCATTATCAGTCCTTACTTCCCAGTTTACCGCCTCGATGTCAGCGATATTCCCGCCGACGGCGTCGCCATCGATCCTCGCAACGGCGATCCTTTCCTGCTGCCATGAAGAAGAAAGTCCTCACAGCCTTGATTCTCTTCGCCGGCATCGGTGCCGCACAGGCGCGTTTTGATGAGAACCCGCCCGTGATCGACGTAAGCTCCATCACCCCGTCACTCGGGACCAGAATCCTCTCCACGGAATCCCGCTTCGTCGTCACAGGAACCGTCACCGACGACGGTGGCACCGGCACCAATTCTTCCAACACGCCGGGAGTTGACCGCGTCTACTGGCGCCCGGAGGGCTCGAAAAAATGGCGAAACGCGCTGTTAACAGACCGGGGCGGCACGACGACCACCTTTGTCTTCACGTCCTCTCTTCGGCGCGGACAGTCTCGCCGAATCCATATCAGAGCTTTTGACCTCTGTGAAAACGAATCGGACACCGTCATACGCAAGTTTATCCGCAACAGTTCCGCCACCGAAGACGATACCACTGACACAGATGGAGACGGTCTCTCAAACACAGAGGAGGCTGCTCTGGGAACTGATCCAGAAGACCGCGATACAGATAACGACGGCCTCAACGATAATCGCGAGGTCAACACAACAAACACCGATCCCCTAGACGCCGACAGTGACGACGATGGCCTCGACGATGGAGACGAAATCAATGGATTCACCTTCAATGGCGGGACTTACACGACCGACCCGAATGTCGCAGATTCAGACGGCGACAATATTTCCGATGGGGACGAATTCAACGGAACCGAAACGGGAACCAGCAATACATTTACTCCTTCGAATCCAGCGGACGATGATACAGATGACGATTCGCTGACAGACGATGTCGAGAGAACGATGGGCACAAACCCCACTTCCGCTGATACGGACGGAGATGGTGCTACGGACAGCACCGATGCCGCGCCAACGGATGCCTCGATTCAGTAACTTCTGGCCAGCCAGACGGTGACGCCGGCAGCCAATTCATATCTTCCGACGATTTCGCAAGCTCATGGTGAGTAATCGAAAAAGACCGACTCGCAGTAGATCGATGCGGAACTTCGTGATTATCGCATTCGTTGCTGGTCTGAGTGGTTTCGCCATCTCGACTTTCTTAAATCCGCTGGAAACCGCCACGGAACTGAATCCGGAGTTAGACGTGCCTTCCGACGCTTCTGAGACGCAAGAGCCAATTCGTGCATCAGTTTCCAACGAGTCGGCACTTCCCCAAAACACGCAAAACCCAACCGAACCCCTCACCTTCGACAAACTCGCCGAACTTGATCCCGAGGCAGCCGCTCGAAGTCTCTCCGGCCTCAGCGAAAGCGACGAGCGGGACGAAAAAATGGAAACCCTCCTCCTTATCTGGAGCGAGAAAAACCCTTTCGAAGCCGCCGAATGGGCCGCCGAACTTCCCATGGGCACCTTCCGCGTCGAAGCACTCGCGCGGGTCGCATCCCTTTGGGCGGAAAGCGATCCAGACGAAGCCAAGCGCTGGCTCGAATCGCAACAACCCGCCTCTCATTACCTTCCCGCCTGGGGCGCCTTCGCACGCGCGTGGACTGAGCAGGCACCCGAAGAGGCAGTGAACTGGACCATGCAAATCGAAGATCCCGCCGCCAAGGATCGCGCGCAACGCGCCGTCGCACGCCAACTCGCCGTCACCGATCCTGAGTTCGGCCAAGAGTGGCTCTCCACAATCATCGACGCCAAGGAATACGACGCGCTCGCAACGCAGTTTGTCCTCGGTTGGGCCGGTTCCGATCCGCAAGCGACAGCCCTTTGGCTCGACACCGGACTCACGCTGAACGATCCGGACTTTCGCCGCAAGTCCGCGATGATTCTACTTTCGTTCTGGACCGCAACCGATCCGACAGCAGCGGGAAGCTGGATCAACACACTGCAAGACGGCGATCTCCGCGAGAATGCCAAACTAGCATTTTCTCAATCACTCTCCGCCGACGAACCCGAGATCGCACTCGCTTGGGCGAATTCACTGGAAAGCCAAAAAGACCGCCGCGACACCGTTCTCACGATTTACGAAGACTGGCTCGACGCCGATCCCGAAGCCTTCAAGGCCGGACTCGTCGACCGGTGGGCCGAATACGCGGAAGATCCCGTCATGCGGCAGGACATCTATGAAATCCTCTACCAGAGCGATGAAGACTTCCGGAAAGAAGTTTTCAGCCTTCTCGAAGGATTCATTTACCCCGAAGATGCGGCAGCAGTCGAAGAAGCGCCAAACACGTAAATTCCAGCGCACCGACGGAATTTGCTTTTCATATCCTGCCCTCGCGTCAAGAATCCACGGAATCCGATGAAACTCGCACTCTCGCTCTCCTTCGTCATTCTTGCCGGAACCATTCTTTCCGCTCTTGCCGACAGCAACATCGACGACACGGACAGTTTCGCCTACGGCGCGAACATCGGTTGGATCAACTTTCGCACCGACCAACCCAGTTCTCCGGAAGGGGTGAACGTCGGCAACTCCGTCCTCTCCGGATATGCCTACAGCGCGAATTGCGGCTTTATCAATTTCGGTGACGGCACACCAGCCGACGGCACCGCCTACGCGAACAACTCCAACACCGACTTCGGCGTGAATCGCGACGCGAGCGGCAATCTTTCCGGGTTCGCCTACGGTGCGAACATCGGGTGGATCAATTTCGGCTGGGCTGGCAGCGGTGATGCTAATCGCCCGCGCTTCGATATCTCGACCGGCGCGTTCACCGGCTTCGCCTACAGCGCGAACTGCGGTTGGATCAATCTCGATGGCAATCTCATCGCCAACATCACCATTGTCCCCGATGCCGACGGTGATGGCATTCTCACTCTTCTCGAATGCGCCTTCGACACCGATCCCAACGATGCCACATCAGGTCGCGCGGGACTGCCCACAATGACCGTCGGCAGCGGAGGCGACACCGCGACCATCCGGTTCCGGCAGCTCGATACTCCCGCCGGAAAAACCTACACGATTCAGCAATCCACCGACGCCAAAATCTGGACAACCGCCTCCGGCTTGCCAGCCGATGCCGCGGATCAAAACGGCCAGATCCCCGCCGCCACCGCGAATACAACCGTGAAGGAACTCGTCGTCACCGTCCCCGGTGCCCCGGCCTCATCCATCTTTTTCCTGCGCGTTTTGATCGAGCAATAAGGCTTCCAGCCGACCTTCGCTGCTTGCGGACACGGTGCGCCATGCCCACAATGGGCGGGTATGAGCGACAACATCGAATCCCACCTGCAGGAGACCCGCGTCTTCGACCCCCCCAGTGATTTTCAAGCGACTTCTCATGTGAAGTCGCTCGACGAATACCACGCCATGCACGCCCGGTCGCTCGAAGACCCGGATGGGTTCTGGTCAGAAATGGCTGGAACACTCAAGTGGCAGCAACCATGGAATTCTGTCCTCGAGTGGAACTGCCCGGACGCCAAATGGTTCCTCGGCGGCAAAATCAACGTCTGCGAAAACTGCGTCGACCGCCACGTTGAGGAAGGCAATGGCGACAAGGTTGCCATCCTTTGGGAAGGAGAACCCGGCGACAAACGCACCGTCACTTACGCCGAACTCAAGGACGAGGTATCCAAGTTCGCCAATGTCTTGAAAGCGAATGGCATTTCCGCCGGTGACCGCGTGTTGATCTACATGCCGATGGTCCCCGAAGCCGCCGTCGCCATGCTGGGCTGCGCGCGCATTGGCGCCGTGCATTCCGTCGTCTTCGGAGGCTTCTCCGCGGATTCGATCAAGGACCGGCTCGAAGACTCAAAGGCTGTCGCCGTCATCACCGCCGACGGCGGGTGGCGACGCGGCAAGGTCGTCCCGTTGAAAGAAGACGTCGATAAGGCGCTCGAGGCCTACGACGGCGTGAAGACCTGTCTCGTCCTCAAACGCTGCGAAAACGAAGTCAGCATGACGGAAGGACGTGACCTTTGGTGGCACGATGAAGAGGAAAAAGTCAGCGCGGACTGCCCCCCCGAAGGCTTCGACAGCGAGCACCCTCTCTTCATCCTCTACACCAGCGGCTCGACGGGAAAACCCAAAGGCATTCTCCACACCTCCGGCGGATACCTCACCGGCGCAGCCACGACATTCCGCTACGTCTTCGACCATCAGCCAAACGACATCTACTGGTGTACCGCCGACGTCGGATGGGTCACCGGCCACAGCTACATCGTTTATGGACCCATGGCGAATGGCGCGACGCAGGTCATGTACGAGGGGGCGCCGAATCACCCGGACTTCGGGCGCTTCTGGCAAATCGTCGAGGAATACCAAGTCACCGTTTTCTACACCGCACCGACCGCCATCCGCGCGTTCATCAAAGCGGGCGATCACTTTCCCGAAGGACGCGACCTCTCCAGCTTGCGCCTTCTCGGCACCGTCGGCGAACCCATCAATCCGGAAGCCTGGATGTGGTATCACGAAAAAATCGGCGGAGGGAAATGCCCCATCGTCGACACGTGGTGGCAAACCGAGACCGGTGCCATCATGATCACGCCGCTCCCCGGCGCCACTCCGATCAAACCCGGCACGGCAACGCTCCCCTTCTTCGGCGTCGATGCCGCCGTTGTCGATGAAAGCGGCGAAGAAGTGGGCGTCAACGAAGGCGGAAAACTCGTCATCCGCCGCCCCTGGCCGTCCATGCTGCGCACGATTTACGGCGATCGCGAACGCTTCATCGAGACGTATTGGCAGGAATATCAGGAAAAGGGATTCTATCTCGCCGGTGACGGCGCGCGCCGCGATGAAGACGGTTACATTTGGATCGTCGGACGACTCGACGACGTCCTCAACGTCTCCGGCCACCGCCTTGGCACCGCCGAAGTGGAAAGCGCCCTCGTCAGCCACACCGCGGTCGCGGAATCGGCAGTCGTCGGTCGTCCGCACGAGATCAAAGGCCAGGGGGTCGTGGCTTTTGTCTCCTTGATAGGAGGCATTGAACCGACCGACGATCTCGCCGCCGAACTTCGAAATCACGTCGGCGAAGTCATCGGCGCCATCGCAAAACCTGACGACATTCGCTTTACCGCCGGGCTTCCGAAAACACGCTCCGGGAAAATCATGCGTCGCCTTTTGAAGGAAATTTGCGCCGGAGGAGAAGTCCGCGGAGATACCACCACTCTCGAGGACTTCAACGTCGTCGCCGAACTCCAGGCGCAGGAAGCCAAAGAAAAAGATGCCGAGTGAGGGGGATGTGGTAACCTTCTCTCCATCAGCGGACGAACCACTCTCTCCAGATGAACTCCCTCAGTTACACGGTTCTACGCATTGCCCGTTCAATCGGCATCGGAGACCGTCACCACCACCTGCGCGTCGCACGCCGGGAGGCAACCTTTGTCAGTGAAGCCGAGCAACTGCTTGGCCAGTCCGCATGGCGCGACGCGGAGCACATCGAAGAACTGGCCGAGGAATACTGGAATCTCGTCGAAATCGAGAACCAACAGGAAAAACTGCGGGAGGAAATCCTGGCATTCGAAGATGAAAACCGCCGCTTGAGCGACGAACACGACCGTTTGGAAGAAGATCTTGAAATACGCGTGCAGGACCTCATCGACAAGAAAACCGAGAAGATGCAAAAAGCGCTCGGCGCTATGCACGAACTCGACAGCCTCCGCTCGCGCGCGGAATTCACGCGGAAGCGATACAACGGATTGAACACCAAGTTCAAAGTTCTCAATGACCAAGGCGTCAACGAAGAAGAACTCGCCACAGTGCGCGCCGAACTCGAGGAACTCCAAAAGCGATTCGCCGAAGAGACCCATCTCATCGAAGAACGCACGAAGCTCATTCACGGCCACGAAAACGAAGCGCTCAACGTGGATGACGAAATCTCAGAGTTGCGAGACGACGCCAAGGGGCGCATTTCTGCCATGATGACCGAAGTAGGCAAATCCTCGAATCTTGTCGCCCGGCATTCCGCAAGAATCGGCGCCCTTGAGCGCCAAAAGAAAACACTGACCCTGCGCATCGGACAGTTTATTCACGAGGTTTCCAAAGACCGCCGCGCCATGGAACGCCCTGATATCCGCGTGGTTCTCGCCCGGCACCGTGGGATCCTCTCGAAAATCCACTCTCTGCGGAAATCCATCAAATACCACCGCCTTCTCGGAGGAGTTGAAGACGACGGGATTTAAACCGCTTCGCGCGGTCGCGAACAGGCAAAGGCGAAGAGGATCCACCCCGCAATGATCAAGGAACCTCCTAACGGAGTTGCCAAAACGACGGCCTTTGCCTTGCTTCCGGTCAAGGCCATGATGTAGAGCGATCCGCTGAAAAGCACCGTCCCGGCGAACATCGTCCACCAACCTTTCACGAACTTTCCGTTACTCGAAAGTCCCACCGCAAACAAAGCCAGTGCGCTGACGAGATGATACAGGGAGGCCGTTTCCCACCAACCTGTGGCTTTGGCATCCACTTCCATCAGCCGCCCCTCCAGAGCATGCGCTCCCATCGCACCCGCTATCACTCCAAGCCCGGCCAGAATGGCGGCTAATCTTGCGTAGTTCACATTCATTGCCGCGATTCATGTTCTGCTATCACTTTCTCCGCCGCATCCGCACCGATTCGCATCGCTGAATGCATTCCAGGAAAGCAAAAGCCTCCCTGACGCCCGACGCTTTGCAAATTCGGCAGCCCGTTCAAGTAGTCATAGACGCGATCAAAATGCGGCTCATACCCTAACGCAAACACAGGATACGCCGTCTCGCTGCGGTGCATGTGAACTTCGACCACATCATCCGCCGTGCAGATTCCTTCCGCTTCAAGATCCTTGTAGATAGTGTCCAGCACCGCCGGGTCCCCTTCCCACTCCGGGCTTCCGTGCTGGCAAGTCATCTCGACGATGAGCACCGTGTGGGCTTCCGGAGTCACGGATAAGCCGGCATTTTTCGGTTCACCCACCCGGTGAAAGATTCGCTCCCGGTAATAGACGTAAAGCGCATCCAGCACCCGCGGTTTCTTCACGAGCAATCCGTAAGCGACCAAGGGAAGGTATTTGAGTTGCTTCACCGATTCGCAGACGCCCTCAAGCGGCGCCGGTTGAATCGCTTCGATCAATGCACCGACGGGAATCGTTGAGATTACTTCGTCGCATTCGATCTCGCGCGACTCCTCCGTGTGCGTGTCTTCCACCGTCACAGCACGGACACGACCATCCGTCATGTGCACCTTTTTCAAGACATGGCGGGAAACGAGGTTTGCTCCAGCCTTCTCCACCGCTCGGGCAATGCTCCGCGGCAGAGCCTGCGCGCCTTGAGCGGAGTAATGCAAGGTCTCTTCGAGCAGTGCGCTTTGGGTGGACCTTCCCGGTTTTTCCTTGATACCCAAATAAGCGAGAAACTTTCGGATAGCGTCAACCGCGGTCAGTCGCGGCATTTTCCGACGCACGAAGTTCGCCGACATCTCGGTGGGAGGCATGCCCCAGTAGCGGGTGGTGAATTCCTTGAAAAAGAAATCATAGAGCGGCGTGCCGTAGAGTTGTTGCAGGGCCTCCTCACAATCGCGCGGCTCCCAAGGGGCCACCTTGTTTCTTAGCTGCGCCCAAAAAAGTCCCATCACACAATGGGCAAGCTTCTGCGGCGGCATCCCACGGATCATGTCGGCAAACTGCAATGGATAGCGATAATAGCTGCCGGCCCAGCGAATGCGCGCGTCCAACTGCACCGGCACTCGCTCGTCTCCCATCATCTCCTTGCAGTCTTCAAAGATCTCCCGGTCATACTCATGCAGCATGTGCACGCCGAGATCGTAGAAGTTCCCGTGGCGCTCGATGCACGCGGCCAGTCCGCCGAAACCCTCGCCCTTCTCCACGATCGTGACCTTGAAATCCGCCTGCGTCAGCTTCCGCGCGGCATAAAGACCGCAAACGCCACCGCCAAGGATGACCACATGGGGTTTCGAATCGCTCATGCTTTTTCGGAAGTGTTGTTTCGATGTTCTTCCTGCCAACGCTTCCACAGGAATGTGTCCGGCAGTTCAATCGCATCCCACGTCAGTCGTTCGTCCTTCCCCAAATCCCGGCGAAGCCTTGGCTTGGCTTCGCCCTCTCCTTCGAGCACCGCCACCGGGACGCCACCTTGTTCATCCGCATCGCTCGCCGTCTCGATAAGCCCATAAAACGCCGGGCCACCTATCCCGTGCTCAATCTCCGTCCCGGCTGGCAGACCGCTTTTCGCATAGGCGAAAACATCGGTCAGCCGACCCGCTTTCGGCGTCATCAAGGGTCGCCGATGTAGCGCTGCTTCCGCGATCGCACGCGGCGTCTCCACATGGCAGAGATGGTATGGCCGGTAAAAAAGATAGAACGGACCGCTGCCCATCTTGTAGTAATTCATGTAGCCCGCCTGCAGCGGATCATCACAATGGCCGACGACGTAAACCCCCGGCCCCGGCTCCCCCCCGAGCACGTAATCGACCCTTCCTTGGTCCCCATACCGCGAGAAATCAAAAAGCTCCATGACCTCGCTCACGTGCTCTGCCCGCGGCCCCTCCATGCCGGGCACAAGGGGCGTAAGCCCCTCACTATTCGCGAGGCAGGACATCTCGATCGAAAGCTTTGTCCCATCAGTGTAAGCGCAACACTGCACCGGACTTAGATTCCGCTTCGCCGCTTCCTCCTTCATCATTTCCGGAGTCGCGTAGCGGTTGAGAAAGCCCTTCATGTTCCCGGCCTGCACGATATCAAATCCCCACAGGCGAATCTCATCAATCATCGCTTTCAAAACTCCGTGCTGGTCACCAGCATCGCTCGTCACCACCGCACCCGTCTTCGCCGCTTCCTTTTGCAGCAACGTCCCAAGCGCAAGATCCACCTCGGCATTCATGAGAATCACATCAGTGCCCCGTTCAACCGCGGCAAGACAATAGCGAGCCGCCGGTCCAATCGTATTCGAAGCTTCGACGATCACATCGACTGCCAAGGTTTCGTCGCCGAGCAACTTCAACGGATCATCAGTCACCATCACGGCTCCGTCATCCGGCGACACCGGGAGTTGCCCCGATTGATCCAAATGAATCCCGACGCGGCCCGCTTTCTCCACCGCCACGTTCGCCGCAGCCCGATCAATGTCGCCCACAAACACGATCTCCATGCCTGGAGTGCGCGATACCTGCCAGGCGATCCCCACACCCATCGCGCCAGCCCCGATCAATCCAACGCGGATCGGTCGTCCTTCGGCGTCACGTTGTTGGAGTTCTTCAAGAAGAGATACCATGGACGGAACCTCCTTTAGTGCCCCTCTCAGGCATCGTCAATGCCCGTAAACCCCTGCCAAAAAGGCCATTATGGTAAATATAAGTTGATAATTAAGTTTTATAAAATAATTTTCGGTTCATGAAAATTCTTTCAAAGCTCTTTATCGTCGCCGCCGTGAGCGGTGCATTTCTACTGACCAGCTGCACGGAGACACAGCGTGGAGCCGCGCTCGGCGCCGGAGGTGGAGCTGCCGCGGGTGCCATCATCGCTAAGGACGGAAACGAAGGACGCGGCGCACTCATCGGTGCAGGAGTCGGGGCAGGACTCGGAGCCCTGGCCGGCAAGAATCGCGAACAGGAGAAACGCATTGAAAACCTCGAGCACGATTCGCATCCTCCCGGCTATCGCTACTAAGCCGCACTCATCGCTATCATCTTGAACCAAAAAAAGCCGGAGGCGTGAATGCCCCGGCTTTTTTGTTGGATACAATCCGTGAGTTGGAAAACTACTTTTTCTCCGGCGCGGCTTTCTTCTCTTCTGCTTTCGGTTCCGCCTTTACCTTCTTCGGTTCGGCGGTCAGCTCGGATAATCCCTTCTGCACGGACTCCAGCTGTGTCTTCAATTCATCGACCCGCTTACGGAAGTCGGCGAGCTTTGATCCCTGTTCGTCCTGCCAGGCTTGTAATTCTTTGCGGCGGGCATCAGCCTTCGTTTTCCGTTCTTCAGCCGCGGCTTTGAGGGCAGACTCGATTTTGGCGATTTTTCCCTTGAGCGCATCCGCATCTTCCCTCAAACCGGCCTCGTGCAAATGACGCACTGCTTCCTGCGCGTGAAATAGCTTCTTTGCCCCGGCGCCCGGCGCCGCATCCTGCGCCACGACTTTCTTTTCAGCGGACTTGGACTCCTTGGGTTTCGAATCGGATTTCTCGGTCGCCGCCTTGGCGGGAGCCGTCTTGGCTGCAGGCGCGGCTTTCTTCTCGGCGGGTTTTGCCGCCGGTTTCTCCTTGGGTGCGGGCTGGGTCTCCGCAGGCTTGGCCGGCGCCGGTTTCTTCGTTTCCTCTTCTTTGGGTTTCGTCGGCGTGGCTTTGGGCTCGGCAGGCTTGGTTTCCGCGGGCTTGTCTGCGGGCTTCTGTTTGGCGTCCGGTTTTACCTCCGCCGGTTTCGCAGGAGCGTCCGCTGGCTTTTCAACAGGTTTGGCCTTTTGAACTTTAGTCGCCGGAACCGGCTTCTTCTGCACCTCCGCTTCCTTCTCGGGTTTCGCTTCGGCTTTTTCTTTCTGATGATTGTCTGCACTGGCTGGGTTCGTCACGCACAACGCAAACGCCAGACTCGATACGGCAAGGAACTGGGGTGTTTTTTTCATGGTAAAAAACGCTACAACCCTATCGACGATGTGAAAGAAAAACCGCCCGCGGTCAAAAACCCAGACCAGTCATTCGGACAGAGGGAGTTGCCGTATCAAGTATCTGAATAGGCCATCTCGAAAACCTGACGAACGCGGCCCAGCCAACTACAGATCCCCTTGGCGCTGTGCGAAAATCGACTCGCCCGTGCCGACACCATGTTCTCGATTTCGCGGGATGGCCGCGAACTGTGGCGCCTCGCCTCTCGCCCTCGGCGAATAGCGAATGGCTCTCTGGGCGCTCCCATTGGCGTGCCGCGTGACCATTCGCAGTTTCTTTTCCTTCCCAAAGGGGGTAAATTACTAGTCCCCCAATCCGATGCCCCGGTCTAACAAATTCCCGTTGCTTTGTCGGCGCCGAGGCGGCTTCACCTTGGTCGAAGTCGTCATCGCCCTGGGGATTTTCGTCGTGGCCTTCGTCTCCATCATGGCGCTGCTGCCGGCGAGCCTCGGCAACCTCAACGAAGCGGGCAACACCTCACTGCGAAGCCAGATCACGCGCAACCTGACTTCAGAACTCCGGCAGATTTCCTTTTTGGAACTGAAGTCCTCGGATCCTTCCGGACTCATGTTTTATTACACTTCCGAAGGCTTGCCGGCCGAGGATGGAACGAGGGAAGCGGTGGTCAGCGCGGAGATACTCTCGCTCGATACAGACACCCAAATCAACGACGACAAGCAAGACCACATCGCACGTGCAACGGTCGCCATCAGACTTCACGGTCGCGAAATAGACCGGACGATCATCTTCTTGCCGGACACCGGATCATGAACACGGGGAGAAAACTATCGGCCTTTACCCTCGTTGAATTGATCACAGCGATGGCCATTTTCTCGATCCTCCTTGTCCTCATCACGACTGTCGTCAACAACGTGACCAAGGTACACGAAGCCGCTCGCGCGAAAGCCGACACCTTCCAACAGGCCCGGAACGCGTTCGAAACCATCAAGCGACGCCTCTCCCAAACCACTCTCCAAACCTACTGGGACTATGACTATCCGGAAAACGACCCGACCAAACCTCCGGAGGCTTACGTTCGCCAATCAGATCTCCACTTCGTGAGCGGCCAAGCGAAGATACTTTTGGAAGGGAAATTGACCGACGCTTCCACAACTTCGCATGCCGTTTTTTTCCAATCTCCCGCCGGATTCGTCGATACGGAGGGCCTGCGCGGTCTCGTCGAACTCCTCAACGTCACGGGATTCTTTGTCGAATACAGCGACGGCCGGGAATACATCCCCGCCTTCGCCCAATCCTCCGCGCAGAACATCCGTCCACGCTTGATCGAAGCCGTGCAAAGTGCGGAGAAGAACGAAGTGTATCTTTCGACGAGTGACTCCGAGCCGGACTCCTTGTGGATCGAAAAACTCCTCGTTCCCACCGAGAGCAGTCTTTCCAACAAACACGTCCTCGCCACGAATGTCCTCGCCCTCGTCCTGCGACCGAAGCTGGACCCCGACACGCTTATTTCTCCAGTATCCGAAGTCGGAAGCACCCCGCTCGACTACAACTACGATTCCCGGGCATGGGAAGCGGAAGACACGGCGAGAGCACGGCAAACCCGCAACCAATTGCCGCCGGTCGTCGAGGTCATCATGGTCGCCATCGACGATATTTCCGCGACACGCATGGAGTCATTGGGACAAGAGATCACACCCGAAGGTCTTGGAATCGACGCCCTCTTCGCCGCTGCCGACAACGACTCCCTCGAACGTGACCTCCAGACTCTCGAAGACAAACTCGTCGAATTGAAGGCCAACTTCCGCATTTTCCGGGACCATGTTTTTCTCACCAACTCGCGCTGGAGTCCCGACTCGTAAGCGAGTGGATCGCTTCGGATCAAGGGCTTTCACGCTCCTCGAAATCGCCGTCGTCATGATTGTCGTCGCGATTCTCTTCACGCTTGCAGTGCCGACACTCCAGGAATACGAAGATTCGGCGCTCTTGAGCAACACCACTGACCGCATTGTGCGGCTTTTCCGACTTGCCCGGCAGCACGCGACGACCGAAAACCGTTCCACGCAGGTTCGCTTTTATCGCTTCGAAGATCCAAACGTACCGGGTTCCGAAAGTGCCTTCCGCGCGGCGCGGCTCTCCACACCATCGGATGATGGCGAAACAGGCGAGCAGTTGTCCGGTCTCTTTATCCTACCTGCCCGAATTGCCATTAGTGATGACGAAAATTTCAGCTCTATCTTTTCCCTCGGCGAAGAGCTAAAGGAAGACAATTTTCCCGCAACAGGCGGCAGCACGGTTGATTACGTCGGGATCGAAATCCGCGCGAATGGCACGATCAATGGACCGCCGTCCGCGAAGTATTTCCTCACCCTTTGGAACGAGAATAAAGCCGCCACGGAAAAGCCACCAAAGGACTACGCGACGATTCAAGTCGACCCCGTGTCAGGCGGAGTCGAAGTCTTGCGGCCCTAACGATGGTAAGGCTCGCCGCGCTTGAGCGTCTGCACGCGATAGAGCTGCTCCAGAAAAACGACCAGTGCGAGTTCATGCTGCAGCGTCATGCGGCCAAAGGAAACGACTTTGTCAGCCCGGTCACGCAGTTCATCGCCATGCCCGTCCGCTCCACCAATCCACACGGCCACCGCCTTCACCGTTCCATCCATCTCCCAATCGAGGACAGCATCTCGAAAGTCTTCGGTGCTCCAAGTCTCCCCCCGCTCGTCGAGGGCTACCGTCAGGCAACCGTCCGACGCATCGCCATAACGTTTCGCCACGTCACCCGGCGAGCCGGCATCCTTGAGGTAAAGGATCTCGACAGGCGCATATCTTCGCAATCGTTTCTCATACTCCGCCACGCCGTCCCGGGCAAAAGCCAGCGACGGCTTTCCCGTGACGATGATCTTCCACTTCATCCCCGCAACCGCTAGCGGATCTTCTCCAGAAGAAATGTCCGCAATTCGGAAATGGCGACGCGGTCCTGACTCATCGAATCGCGCTCGCGGATCGTGACCGTGTCCTTCAATTCCTCTTTTCCTTCTTCGCCAAGCGTTTCGAAATCGATCGTGACACAGAACGGCGTCCCGATCTCATCCTGTCTGCGGTAACGACGCCCGATGGCGCCCGCTTCGTCATAGAAGATTGTCATGTCGTCACGCAGCATGGCGCAAACTTCCTTCGCCTTGGCAACGAGTTCGGGCTTATTTTTCAGAAGCGGAAAAACACCACACTTCACCGGTGCCATGCGCGGCTTGAAGCGCATGACAGTGCGGACCTCTTCCTTTCCTTTCTCGTTGGTGACCGTTTCCTCGTCAAAGGCTTCACAAATCACCGCAAGCACCGTCCGATCGCAGCCGGCGCTTGGCTCGACCACGTGCGGGATGAACTTTCCTTTTTTCGCTTCGTCGAAATACTCAAGCGGCTTGCCACTGTGTTCCTGATGCTTGGAAAGATCGTAGTCGGTGCGGTAAGCCACCCCCTCCAATTCCTGCACTCCGAAGGGGAACTCATACTCGATGTCGTAAGTCTTCTTCGAGTAATGCGCCCGCTCGCCGTCGGGAACGTCGAGAATGTGCAGCTTTTCCCGTGGCAAACCGATGTCCTCATAAAACTTGAGCCGCTCTTCCAACCACTCGTCGGTCAGGCGGAATCCGTCCTCGGGCCGACAGAAGAACTCGATTTCCATCTGCTCGAACTCACGGGAACGGAAGGTATAGTTCCGCGGATTGATCTCGTTGCGGAACGACTTGCCAATCTGTGCGATGCCGAAAGGCAGCTTCACCCGTGACGAATCAAGCACGTTCTTGAACTGCACGAACATCGACTGCGCCGTCTCCGGTCGAAGGTAGGCAACCGTATTCGGATCGTTCTCATCCGCAGAGGCGCCCATGTGCGTCTTGAACATCAGGTTGAATTCCTTCGGCTCGGTCAACTTTACACCGTTGGCCGGGTTGTAGAAGCTGCCACTGACCGGTCCATCCTTTTTCTCCGGCTCGGAAGGACTCGGCTCAGAGTCTGCACCGAAAACTTTCCGGTAGAATTCCCGCGCCAATTTTCCGGCTTTCTTGTTCGGGTCCTGATGCGTCTTGGGCACAAGCACGGTGAAATAAAGAGTGGAGGATTTCCCGCTTTTTCCGTCCTCGGCACCGCCGAAAGTAAACTCGATGCCTTCCTCCGGCTCCGGAATCTGGTCGGCGCGAAAACGATCCTTCGTCAGCGGACAATCGGACATTGGATCCGAAAACCCGCCGACATGTCCCGAAGCAGTCAGCACCGCCTGGTGCGTGAGGATCGAGCCGTCCATGCCCACGACATCGTCACGCGTTTGCACATTCCGGCGCCACCAGAACTCCTTCAGATTTCGCTTCAATTCCGCGCCATGCGGACCGTAGTCCCAGCAACCGTTGAGTCCGCCATACAGCTCGCCAGACTGGAAGATGAATCCCCGCCGCTTGCACAGGGAAACGATTTTCTCCATTCGTTCGGGATCGGTGTTCAACTTGTCGGCCATGGGCGGGGATGCTCAGCCATAATCCCCTCTCCGGCAACCGCCAAGTGGCGCTTCAGCACCTTGACCGCACCCCCGATCAAGAGGACATTCCGCGATGGCATTCGGTCAGGAGGCAAACAACTGGCAATACGCGGGATCGACGAGCGCCTCGTTCGTGAAGGAAAAGCGGCGCGTGAAATTCTGGGTCGTCCTTGCCCTCGTCGCTTCCGCCGCCACGCACGTCGCCATCTGGAAAAACTTCGGCGACAAGGAAATCCTCGAAGCCATGAACTTCATGTTCCGCACCGAGGAGACGAAGCACTTCCGCGTCGAACAAGTCACGATCGACGAAAAGCTCGTCGAGGACGCACCAAGCGTGGAGCAAGACGAACTCGCCTCCATCAATGAGGTCGATATTGTCCCCGCCGACAACGAGGTCGATCCCTACGAGGCGCAGAAAAATGCCTCTGATCGCGAAGTCCGCCTCACTCCGGAAACCGATGAGATGAGTGCTTCCGGCAAAGAGAACAATCCGCAAGTCGCTGGCGAAAATGCCGAAGACGGAAAGCAACCGGGACTCGAGGAAATCCTCAGCGCGGCCGCGATGAAACTCGAATTGAGTGACGTGAAATCCCGCGTCCTCGACAAGATCCCCGCGTCTGAAAACCAACTGGTGCTTTCTTCATCGCTCGAAGACGCCGCCATTCTCGATGACCCGAACGTGGCCGACCGCATCAACGAGACTTTGAAAAAAGGCGTCGGAAATTCCGAGATCACGGCGGGTTTCAGCAATCTCGACGAACTTCTCTCGAACGCGGGTCCTCTCGCCAACGACACCGCTCCCATTCTCATGCCCACTGATCTCCTCTTCGCCTACAATAGCTCGAATCTTCGTGAATCGGCGCGACTCAGCCTGATGAAGCTCGGCATCATCATCCAGCGCAACCCCGATTCCATTTTCATCATCGAAGGCCACACCGACACCCTCGGACCCGCTGAATACAACCTTACACTCAGCCGACGCCGCGCCGAGTCCGTCCTGACCTGGCTCCTGAACTCCCTCCAACTCGACCCCACCCGCCTCCAAGTCCGCGCCTACGGCGAAACGCGTCCCCTCAAGAGCCCCGACGGCGACGAATTCGAACAGGCCCTCAACCGCCGCGTCGAGATTGTCATTCGACCGAAAGACTGATCCGCCAAGGCTGCCATCGAAATCGTTTTTCGATCTCACGCAGAGACGCCGAGACGCAGAGGGTTTTATGTTTTCAAAGGTTGTTTCCACACCTCACCCTAACGCGTTCCCTAGCAACAAATCGCCGCGCGAAAGCGCGCCAGAAAACACTCTGCGTCTCTGCGCGAGGCCATCTTTCCACTTACACCCCAACCGACAAATCCCTGCTATTTGACGGAAACTACGCCAACGGCGTTAAAGCCCAAAGCCCAGGGCAAGCCGAAGATGCCGCCCTGGGAATGACGGCCACTAGCAACGAACCGCAACGCGGCTCTACCCCAAGCGACATCAACGGGTTCAACCGCGTCGCGGTTGATGGGCTCAGACGACTGGTCCCGGGGTGTCCTCCTCTGTCGGAAACCCCGGGCTTTGGGCGATCACGCCGTTGGCGTGAATACAAGCCTCACTGTTCGGCTGCTTCAACTGTGCCCAACAACGCGAGCATTCTGGACGGATGGTCACTCGCCGTCGAACTCTCATGCATGAACCATATTCTTTGCGCTATGGCGAACAGATAAACTCTCGCGCAGAGGCGCAGAGACGCAGAGGGTTTTGTCTTTTCAAAGGCTATTTCCACACCTCACCCCAACGCGTTTCAAAGAAGCAAATCATCGCGCGAAAGCGCGCAGAAAAAAACTCTGCGTCTCCGCGTCTCTGCGCGAGGCCAATTTTTTTACTTACACCGCAAAAGTATCCCACGACTTGCGATAACTGCGGCGAATAAGCTCCGCTGCTTCGGGAGCATTGGTCGCGGTCATGTTGGGGCCGTCCCACTCGATTTTCTTGCCGAGGCGGAGCGCGAGGTTCCCGAGAAGAACGACTTCCGTGAAGGGACCGCTCTGCTGCCAACCGGACAAGGCCGGATTGCCACCACGGATCGCATCGATCCACTCTTTGTCCTCATCGACGACACGTGGGATGGACTTGGGAGTGTCGGCCACTTCCTCGATGAGTTCGTTCGGCGTCGTGTAGAATTTTTCGCTAGAGCGTTTGAAGAAGAGCTTTCCTTTGTCGCCGACGATGACGAGGTCGAATTTCTTCGCGGAGGTCGCATCAATGACCGATCCCTCGAAGACATCTTCAGAAGGCATCCTCTGGTTTTCCTTGTTCCCGTCATACCAGCTGAATTTGAGGTCGTCGTGGCAATACACGTTGCCCGGGAAGGTGTAAGTCACTTTCGATCCGACGGGTCCCGAAATTCGTGTGGTTCCTTCGCCTTCGGCTTCCACGGCTGTCGGGTATTTCAAATCCAGCGCCCAGTAGGGCATGTCCATGATGTGGCACCCCATGTCACCGAGCGCACCGGTGCCGAAATCCCAATAACCACGCCACTTGAAGGGCAACAGTTCCGGACTGTAGGCCCACTTCTTCTTTTTCACCGGCCCGAGCCAAAGATCAAAATCGACGCCGTCCGGGACGGGCGCTCCCGCCGGCACTTCTTTCACCCCTTGTGGCCAAATCGGTCGATTCGTCCATGCGTGCACCTCTTTCACTTTTCCCACGATTCCAGCACGCACCAATTCTACTCCGCGACGAATCGGCTCGCCCGCGTGTGCCTGATTCCCCATCTGCGTCACGACGCCCGCTTCTTTCGCCGCTTCGGTCATCATGCGTGCTTCCCAAATCGAATGGCTCAACGGCTTCTGCGTGTAACAGTGTTTCCCCATTTGCACGGCCATCATTGAGGCATGGAAATGCGTGTGGTCGGGTGTGGAGACAGTCACCGCATCAATATTCTTCTGCTCCTTCTCGAGCATCTTGCGAAAGTCTTTGTAGAAGATCGCATTTGAAAACGCCTTCGCCGACTTGGCCGACCGACCTTCATCAATGTCGCACAATGCGTAAATCGTCCCACCCGCTCCGGCGGCCCCTGTCACATCACTCCCCCCTTTTCCACCCGCGCCAACACAGGCAACATTGATTCGATCGTTCGCGCCCCAAACGGTGCTGGGAACAAATTGAAATCCAAAGGCGGCGGCAGCAGTGCCTTTGATGAATTGACGGCGGGATTTGGAAGTAGCTTGTGAACTCATAAATGGGATTTTTTAACTATGAGGAGACGATAATCCGTCCCTATTCCTTACAGGAAAAGAGGAAAATGCCGAAATCCCTGCGGAGCCCGGGAACCTACTTCATCAAGGCAAATCGCTGCTTGAGCAGCGTCTTCGCGTCGGCGTTCCCGGTTTTCTCTTGGCTCGACTCGATCCAGTTTTGTTCGAGCTGGTTCTTGGTCGCGCGTTCCTTTTGAAAGAAGACGCCAAATTTTCCAGGATATTGAAGGTCGGCGAGCTTATACGCGGCCGCTTCGTCAGTAACGTCGTGACGGTCTTCATCCTCAGGGGTGTCGTCCCATTGCTTCTCGTCGATGGTCACAAATTCGCCACCTTTCCGCGGGTTGCTGTCATCGAACGCACCTTTGTAGAAAATCACACATTCGGAAAGAACCTCCACGACGGAGAATCCGGGATGGCGGATGGCGCGCTCGAACATGGCCATCATGTGCTTCACCTGGGTCGCATGAGTGCGGGCGACAAAGCTCGCACCATTCGACACGAGCTTCTTCATGGGATTGATCGGCTGGTCGATGGCACCTTCGGGATCGGTCTTTGACTTATAACCCACTGGAGATGTCGGTGAAGTCTGTTTCTTCGTCAGGCCATAGACGAAGTTGTCCATGATCACATAAGTCACGTTCACATTCTTCCGGGCAGCATGGTCGAGGTGGTTACCTCCGATCGAGTAGCCGTCGCCATCTCCGCCAAAAGCGAAGACGTGGAGATCAGGCCGCGAAAGGCTGACCCCGGTGGCCAAGGGCAGCGCACGCCCGTGGATAAAGTGAATACCATGGCCGTTCACAAAATACGGGAACCGCGAAGAACATCCGATTCCAGCAATCGTGCAGATCTTCTCGTGCGGAATCTGCAGTTTTTCCAAAATCTTGAAGAAGGAGGCCAGGACGGCAAAATCGCCGCAACCGGGACACCATGTAGGGTGATCGGCGACGAGCGCTTTCTTGGTCAGTTTCTCTTCGGGCGGGGGTGCAGCAGCGGCGGACATGGGGGTAGTTTCTAGTTTGGGAGTTTTCAGGAGGTCACGTCTTCGACTCCGGCGAGGATTTCACGAACCTTGAAAGTGAGGCCATCGACTTTGGTCACGCTTTTGATTTTCGGATCGGCGTAGCGCGCACGAAGAAGTGTGGCGAGTTGCCCGTAGCCACAGAGACCTTCGTCATTCATCTCGACGCAGACGATGTGATTAAACCCATCGAAGATTTTTTCGAGATCGTTCGGCATCGGATGGATGTGGCGGAGGTGAATGGAGGAAATCGCATTTCCGTTCTTTCTCGCGGAATCAACGGCCTCGCGAATAGGACCGCCAGTGGATCCCCATCCGACGAGCAACACGTCACCTTCATCGGGTCCGTGGAACTCCGGTGAAAGAAGCGTATCCGCCAAACTCTTGATTTTTTTGCGCCGGCGAGCGGTCATCTCGCGGTGCAGTTTCGGACTGGAAGACGGGTGCCCCCATTCGTCGTGTTCGAGGCCCGTCACGACCGGATATTTTCCACCCGCCATTTTTCTTCCCGGTGCTGCGTGGTGGGTTCGTCCATCCAGCGGGTACGGCTTGAAGTCTTCCGGCACGAGGGACAGGTCGAGTTCAGTTTCCACAACCAGCGAGTCGAGATCTGGCTCTTCGAAGGCTTCGACACGGGAGGACAGCGCCTGGTCGCTCAAAATGATGACTGGCGTGCTGTATTCGCGGGCAATTCGCACCGCTTCGATCGCGATGTAGAAGCAGTCCTCGACGTCTTTCGGCGCGAGAACGACGCGAGGGCAATCTCCGTGGCTTCCGTAAATCGCCTGCATGAGATCACTCTGTTCCACGCTCGTGGGCAATCCCGTGCTCGGACCGCCACGTTGCACATTGATGACGACAATCGGCAACTCGGCCATCGTCGCGTAGCTCAATGCCTCCATTTTCAGGGAAAGCCCTGGGCCGGAACTTCCCGTCACCGGAATGTGCCCTGCGAACGACATACCCACCGCCGTCGAGACCGCCGCGAGTTCATCCTCACTCTGCACGAAAACGCCTCCGTATTTCGGAAGTTCGACGCGCAACGTTTCCATGATCGGCGACCACGGAGTGATGGGATATCCGGCGCCGTAACGCACGCCCGCCGTCAAGAGTCCGTAACTCATCGCCGTGTTGCCGTCCGTCGTGATGCGACCGTCCTGTTCAGCCTCCCCGGGATCGAATTCGAAACCTTTCCCAACAAGATCACCGACCTCAAAAGCATAGCCCGCGTCAAAGGCGAGCATTGCATTTCTCAGCACACTCTCGTGCTTCTTTTTGAATTGAGTCTCGATGATATGGACAAGCTTTTCGCGATCGAGACCGAAGAGGTTCGTGATCATTCCCAACACGAAGATGTTTTTGCCCCGATCTTTCGCCGAACCCCCGATGGCTTCTACTGCCGTGCTCGTGATGGGTGCGCCGACGTAGCGGAACTTGGGATCGGCGTCTTCGGGGACCTCGACATGATCCGAGTCGTAAAGGCAAATCCCGCCGTCGCGAAGCGAGTCGATGTGATCGTCAAAACTATGCTGGTAAAACGCGACGAGGAAATCGGCATCATCTCCCGGCGAGAGCACCTCTCCCGATCCGATGCGCACTTGGAAAATTGACGGCCCGCCAGAAATCGTGGACGGAATCGTCATGTAAGTCATGACTTCCTGCGCACTTCGGCCCGCGAGCCGTGCGATCATGCCGCCGATAGTTTGGATGCCGTCCTGGGAATTTCCAGCGAAGCGGATGACGGCGTTACGGATGTCTTCGCGACCGGAGGACTCCTTCTCCGGATTAGAACTTGTGAGGGTATTCATGAACGGGGGTAAGAGAATCTTATGGGATTTGCGGACGTTGGCAACTCCGATCCGACCTTCTGTTAGACGATTTTGGGGCTCGAAATATTTCAAGATCCGGCGCCAACTTTTGCCATTTTTGCGAAAGAAGAGGGCGACAAACCCGTTGATTCGGAAATACTGAATTTCCCGCCGGAATGCCCGACGACGCTGCCAAGAACGACCCGCCAAAATCGCCGCAAAATCGCCGCCGATTTGCCGCTTGGCTCGCCTCGGTCGGAGGCTGCTACGTTCTGCTCTTCGCTGCCGTTGTCGCCGTTGCGCTGGCCAATCTTCCCGGCGTTGCGAATGCAGTCCTCGCCTCTCAAGGAGGTCATATCGGCGATCTGTCTATTCACGGCAGAAACTCCATTGAAGTTCAGGATGTCACGTGGAGAGGCAACGGTCAGGAATTCTCCGTCGAACGCGGAACCGTCCGACTTAGATGGAAAGAAGCGTTCACTCCAGAGCTAGCCGCCGTCCGGCTTGAGCGTCCGCGCGTCGCAATTCGAGAATTGCCGGAAACTGAAACCGGTCCTGTTGCTCCATCGGATTCGACACCCATGTCTCTCCATCTCGACAAACTGGAGATTATCGACGGACAAGTGATCGTCGAACTTCCGGACGCGCCACGAATCGAATCGCAGTGGAACCTGACCGCACCGGAAATCGAGATTGATGGCACCAAAATTTCGACCGGCAGAGTAGCACTGCAACTCGATGGCCTGAAAATCACCGACAACGACGAAAACCGCACAGTCCTTGCCTCTGCAGAAAGACTGCAAACCGAACTTCAAGTAAGTGAGTCTGGCGCATCGATCCTCTTATTCGACATTGACGCGAACAACCCGACGATCCACCTGGAGCCTGAACATCTTGAAAACCTCGAAGCTTTGCTTGCCGAGAACGATGAGAGTGCTGGTACGCCGCCGATCACTTTGGCCATCGACCGGCTCTCTGTCGAAAACGCGGACGTAAAATTGAGCGGCTTTGAACGGCGACCATCCTGGCTCGTCCCCGACGTGGCCTTCCACGCGGATCTTTCCCTCAGTGATCTCCGATTCGATCGCACAACCGTTGCGTCACCAGCGCCGATAGTCGCAAAGTTCCGCGACATCCTCATCGACGGCGGCTCCGACAACTCTGGTGAAGGTGTTCTGACAAAAATAAAAGCATTGGAAGTCGAGGCGATTCCCGACTCGCTGCTCGCTGACGGATGGATCGAACGCGTCGATATCCAAGAGCCCGATCTTCAAATTTCTTTCGATCGCCTATCCCGTTTCGAATCGCTATGGAACGCCGCAGCGCCGACAACGACGCCAGCAAAACCAACAACCATCCCACCCGCGCCTCCACTCGAACTCCCCCTCTTTCAAATCCGTGAATTCACCCTCACCGACGGCACAGCCGACTTCGATCTTTCCGGTTTTGTGCCTTCGCTGCCGCGCGGAACCGCCAATCGAGTCACTGGCACTTCGGAAGGAGAAGCCCCGGGGTCCATTCGTCTCACGTTCGGGGAAATCGACGTGCAGCAGAATGCCGAGACCGAATCCAAATTCGCCGACGCCAATGAAATCGATGTCCTGCTTTCGGCCGAAGGCCTCCAGCGCCTCAACCGCATCGATCGCGTGGAAGTGCGCGACGCGGAAATCGAAATCGGCGAAGAAGTCGAACGCATCGCCGCCTCATTCACGACAAAACCTGAAGTCCTCACTGGACGAGAAGAAGACGCGAGCGCGGGCGTCGTCGATGACACGGTTCCGCAATGGACCATCGGTGAATTCTCCGTCGGCGACAGCCGTCTCATCCTCGAGGACATCGCGCCGGGACTTCCATTCGTTCCTATCGAGATTAGCACCAAAATTGAAGACGTTCCCCTGGAGGGCCGCACTCCCGACGATGAAAAAGTTCAGCGCATCGAACTCGGGCGCGTCGCCATCAAGTCCGTCCGTCAATCCCTCATCGACATCGCCGTGCTCGATTCCATCTTCGTCGATTTCACCCTGCCCGGGCTCTTCCGCAGCGAGATTGAGAAAATCGAAATCGTCAGTCCGAAGCTTTACGTCGGCGAACACCTCTTCTGGTATGTCGATGATTTCCGTTCCGACCTTGAAAGTGCCGCTACCGAAGCCGGCGTTTCTCTTTCGGACGCTCCGGTTGAAAACGCGCCAGCCTTCGTCGGTCCACCCGCGGATCCCAGCCGTGTCGCCATCATTGAAGACGCGCTGCGAAGCGAAGTCATCTCCGGCTGGAAGATCAAGAGCGTTGATCTCCATGCCGGAAACATCATTCTCGCCCCAAAAGGCGTCCCTCTTCGCAACCTTCCCCTTCCCTTTTCGACCTCGACTGACTTCGACAGCGGAAAAATCGACATCGCGCTGAAAATCGAACCTGGCGATTACCCGTTTCCGAACATCGATCTGACGGTCGGTGGCCTCAGCGGTGAGGCTCGCTTCAATTACCCGTTGAAGAGCAAGGACAACAACTTCGTCCAGACCTTCGAAGCGGACTGGATCAAGTACAAACGCGACTTCAAGGCAGACGGTATTTCCATATCAGTCACCTATGACGCCCAGGGAATCTACGGACAGATCTGGGCAAAAGCCTACGGAGGGGACTTGAACGCCGAGTTCAACGTCTACATCGGTGAGACCTACAAATGGGACGGCTGGATCTCCGCCGTCGGCGTGGAACTCGACCGCTTTTCGAATGCGATTATTCCGGAGGCCATCGAAGCCGACGGTCGTGTCGATCTCGTCTTCGTGGCCAATGGTGACGGTCTCGAACCGGAGAAAGCCACCGGTGATCTGAAAGTTGGCCCCGGCTCCCTCTACTTCAAAACCATCGACGACATCGAGGCATCGATTCCCGACGACTGGGCGCAATGGGAGCGAGCCATCGCCAATGCCGGATTGGATTTATTCCGCAGTTACGAATTCAAAGCCGCGGAAGGGAAACTCGAATTCAAGGGCTGGAACGGCTTCGCAAAGCTCCTTTTCTCCGGCCCGGACGGCGCAAGGAACCTCAACTTCAACTTCACCAGCGACGGCAATCCGGCCATTATCCTGAAGGAATTTGTCGAAAGCTCCGTCATACAGTAAGTAACTTTCTCGACCGTGTGGATTCCCCTCCAGCACCCGTCCCTGCGCTCCGTCGCCCGTCTTTTCGCGTCGGCCCTCATTCCCGTGCTGTTGCTCTCCGGCTGCACGACTTTTGATATCGACGTCGGAACCGAAGAACCCATCAAACTCGACCCGATCAAGCTCGAGCCCGTCGACATCACGATGACGGTGAACGTCAATCACCACACTTCGACAACGAAGGAAGAAAAGACAAAAGCCAAAAACGCCGCCGATGCCAACGAACGCCTTCGCAACCGCATGGCCGAAGTTCAGGAGTTGAAAAACAACCGCCTCATCGGCGAAAACCACCTCGGTCTCCTCAGCATTCGAAACCTCCCCGGAGGCGAATACGGAAGCTACGTGCAAAAAACCGTCGACGAAGAGAACGCTGACCGCAGCTACCTCATGACCAGTTCCGCCAACGACCGCGGCGTCGAATTACGAATCGTCCAAACCGAACAATGGCGCACAAACATCCAAAGCGCCTTCGCCGGAGAGTGGATCGAGGTCGACGGGGACGTGGAAGGAACCTACAAGTGGGAAAAGAAAAGCTAGCGGTCGAAGAACACACTCGACGCAAGGACGAATAGGGAGGACACTGTCAGATGCCTGGATACAAGACACCGATCAAATATCTGCGCATGGAGTATGCAAACCGCCAGACACTCCGCCGCATGCGGAAAAAGCGGGAGGAAGAGCGCCGCGCCAAAGGCCTACCGCCGATGGAAAAGTCCAAAATCACCGACAACTCGGTTCCTTGGATCGAGAACCCCAAGACCATCGATGACCTCGTGGCCATCGCGCGGATGGTGGAGAAAGCCGTTGCTGATTGCCCCGGCAAAAAGAAATGACGGGCGCGGAATTCGTCAGGAACTTGGCCACGACGAATCGGGTTATGATGCTTGGCGGTCTCGCTATCATCGCACACGGATTGGAACGCCGAACCAACGACATCGACATATGGCTTGAACCCAAAGGATCTCCTGACGAGTGGCTTTCCGTACTAGCTGGTCTGATTGATCAAACCGGGACAGTCATGAATGCCACGTAGTTAAGACGGTTTTCTGTAGGTTTCCTTGTGAGGTATTTCGTGGAAGATGTGTCGGTGTGAGGTGAGGAGTTGGTAGGGTTTGGGTCTGGTTTTGACCGCTCGTGGCTCTTGGCGGTA
>JBCCWV010000009.1:0-46084 GCA_039192745.1 Verrucomicrobiota bacterium
AACGAAGACGCCATGCCCTTCCAGTAGTGCGCGTCCTCGGCAATTCCGTTGCTGCCAAATCGTTCCCTCACTTCATCAAAGGCCGCGATCGCTTTATCATTTTCATCGTCTTCCAGATAGAGAATCCCCTGCATAAACAAGGCCCGAGGTGCCAACGTCCCGGTGGGAAAACGCTCCACAACTTCCGCATAAACCTCCCGCGCTTTCGCCCTCTCCGGCATCTCACGATAGGAATCTGCCTTGAGCATCAAAACGGTGGGGACGCGTTCGTCCTGGTCGCTATTGTCGAATTTCTCGAGATAAATGTCCGCCGCCGCCACCGCCTTGTCCCAGCGCGCGCACTGCATCCAGCATTGAATCCACGAAAGCGAAGCCTGCTCAACAATCGGCCCACGCGGCATGTTCACTAACATGTCTTCAAGAACCAAAGCCGCTTCCCAATAACGCTGCAGTCCGACGAATGCATTCGCCAGGCGCAGTCGCAACGCCGCGTCGTAGTCCTCGATCTTTTCAAAAGCCTCGATTTCCAGCGTCACGCGCCGGATCATCCCATCATACTGAAAGACAAAGTCCTGCATCCCGCGTCGACTTTGGAGGATCTCCATTTTTTCCTCGAGATCCGCTAACCGGTCGCGCTGGTGACGCAAAAGCCGGTCTCGAAGCCAGATCCGCTGCAAGCAGGCAATCGCCTTGTAGTATTCGCCCTGTTCGAGGTAATTCGAACCCACTTGGAGCGCCATCGATTGAAGCGCGATCAACTGCGTCACCGCCTCAAGATCCTGAAATTGCACCTTTACCAATTCAAACGCTTCATCGAACTGCTCGCTTTCCACGAGCGAATGCATGAGAAGGACTGTTGCCCGCGCCGCCGCCTCCTTCGACTCGAGACGAAGTTTCGGAAGAACATGATTCAACATGGCGATCAATTCCCCATATTCCTTTTCATCCTTGGCAACATACGCTGCGGCAAAAAGGAGGAGCGCCTCATGCGCACGCATTAGTTCCTTCCGCGTCCGCCCCTCTTTGCCGTGGTATTTCTGGTAGAACTCTCCAAACGCGTGCTGCGCGGGAACGTAGGACCCAATTTGCATCAAACACAGACCGCGCCAGAATTCCAATTCGGCCACCACCTCCGGCGGCATGCCCCCGGCTTCGATCGCCGACTCAATCGAAGGCAGCGCCTCCTCAAACTTCTTCTGCCGCAACTGCGCCAAAGCCACCAGCGGCTTCACCTTGTCGATGGCTTCCTTGAGTTCCGCATTCTGCCCATAGCTCGCGATCAACTCCAGGAGCAACGCCTCCGCCAGCGGAAACTCCTGCCGCGAATAAGCCTGACGCCCCTGCTCATAAAGCTCGGACGCCGTGAGGGACTTCGGATCGACACCAATGACTGCACCCACATCCCCAGCGGGTTCATCCTGCGCAAACACAGTGCCAAGCCCGCAGAACAGGGCGCACAGGGCAAATCTCAAACGCTGGACCATTCCCCGGATGGTAGCAGTCTCCCCGCCAACTTCCATGCGAATTAAAAACTTCCAATTTCCCTATCAATTGTGGAGAGTTCTCCGAACTCATTCAGATTCCCAGATTTCTCTCGAAATGCTCCAAATGTTTCATCGCCTCGTTCCCCGGAAGTTTCTCGCGCTTTTGCCCGTGATCGCGGTCACTATCGAAACCACCTCAGCTCGGGACCCGATCGTTCTCGATACGAAGACCGTCTTTCTTCAAAATGACCCGGCACCGGGATACGGGATCGAAAACGGCACCTTCGATTCCGTTTCCAGCGTCTTTGCCTCGCTTGGACCACAAGGGCATGTTTTTTTCAGTTCTTTCGTCGCCGGGAACCCCCTTCCGCCCTCTGGCCACTTTTATTGGTTCAACGGCGACTTCCAAAACATATTTAAAGGGAATGAAATAACTTCGTTCCCCTCCCTTTACCCGCAAAGGAACTTGCTTGGATCGATTCAACTCGCCGGTATCGACTTTCAGGGGAACTTGATCTACCAGGGGAGTCTATCCTGTATCGGCGGAGCCAACTCCGGATCCTGCAACCTTCCATTCAACATGGTCGGCCCCTACAACTCCCCCGTGAATTTTTCGCTCGTCAGGTGGAACGAACCAGCCATTGGAGGAGGAAGACTGGCGGCCAATGATCAGGGAATGGTCGCTGCGCTGGGGTGGATTACCGATTCCAACTCAGGACTCCTCCGGCAAGAGTTGTGGATTGCTCCTACCAACAACCTTTCCAACGCGAGCTTGGAAACGGTTTCCGGCTCAGAAGTCGACGGACTGGGAACCGATCCCAACCAATTGCTTCGTCTCTTCGGAAAACTTGATCTCAACGAAACCGGCCAGGTCTTCGCGCTCGTGGATATTGAGGACGCCAACAACGTCGATACCGGTGTCAATGCTCTTTGGTATTCTGAATCCATATTCAACACCGGCAGCTTGGCGAAAACAGGCGATCCCGCGCCAGCGCCGTTCGGTTTGGGCACCGTGAATTGGGAGTCCCTCGACAGCTACGAAGTCACCACTGAGACTCGCGCCGTCCTGAATGCCAGGGTGAGAGTCAATAACGTCTTCACAGAAGGCCTTTGGTTCCTCGATCCCAACAACCAACAACTGGTAGCCCTAGTGAATGCTTCCAGTTTCGTCGGAGCCGATTCGGGAGAGGTTTTCAATAACATCTACGAATACGGAATCGGGCGAAACGGCGTCATCGTCTTCGGAGCAACCACATCAACAGGACGCACCGGGGTTTTTGCCTGGGACAACGGGAGCGTTCATCCCATTCTTGCCTCGGGCTTCACCGTTCCTGAGCAACCCGATGTCGATGTCCTCGGCGCGCTTAGTTTCCGGATCAACTCCAAAGGAGACATCCTCGTCCCGGCCACCGTCAGGGACTCCGGACTGACCCGCACCTATCTCTACCTCCTCGAGACCGGAGAAACTTCACCAACGATCGCCATCCGTTCCGGCGATTTCGCGGATTTCAACGGAACCCAACGCACCGTCAGTTCCTTCGATTTTCCGGATTCAGACACGGATGAAATCTTCAATGATCAGGGGCAGATCATTCTCGAACTAAGAACTTCCGGGAATCGAGGCTTGTTCGTGGTCGACGTGAGCCGGGATATCGAGAGTTTCTTCCTCGAAGACAACGACGCGGTCATTCCGGTGACTACCGTTCCCGGGAAGATCCTGGGCGTTCGGCGGACGCATGACTTCGTCGCTTACGATCACGTGGCTTCCGGCATCATCGGAACCGGCGAAATCGTCGAGGTCACCGATCCTGACATCCTCACCTCGGCGGACAACGCCTACTACATCGTCGTCGTCGAGGGCTGCTTCTAGTCGTCCCCGGCAGCAACATTCAACAAAAGTGGGCCCGGTGGGGTTCGAACCCACGACCAAGGGATTATGAGTCCCCTGCTCTAACCGCTGAGCTACAGGCCCTGATAAATTTGCCGCGGGAGTCTCCCGTGGCAGGCAGCCGGGAATATCGCCGCAAGTTCCTCCATGGCAATCCCCGGCAAAATTTGCGGCCTCTGAGCAGAATATGCGGAGTTTTTGATCGCAGACGCGGAGCGCATTGCGCCACAAGGCGGAAATTGGCGAGACGTTATGATCGGTCTTCCCAAAAAACCACAACCGGACGGACCAGGCCTGGCCGCCGTTCCCACTACAGATCTCCATCCCGAAAAGCAGGCGCTTTCCATCGCCCTGCGATTCGACTATCCGGCGGAGGACCAGCTCATTCTCGCTTACGGGCTCACTAGTTTTCTCAATGAATTTGACGAGCATGCGGTCAAGGAATGGATCGCCGTCGACGAAACCTTCCCCGGGAACGTCGCGGAAGAGTTGCACTGGATGGACGCGTCGCTTCCCATCTATCCCAAACCCGGGAGTTCGGCCAAGGACCTTTCTCATCTCCTCTGCCAACGCGGTTCCATCGTTCTCACCGGTCAGTTAAGCGAGGACGATGGACTCAATGACCCCAATGTCTTCGTCGCGCTGGTTTGCAAGGGCGCGACGAAAGCGAACTCCCTCTTCCACATCGCCGTCGATACCCGGCCGGTGAAAAACAGGTGCCTCATCCCCATCCTCGGCGGGGCTTTTCTCGAGTGGGCGGAATGCCGCCGTCAGCAAGCTTCCGCCCGGTGAACGTCCTCGCCATCACCATCTTTGTGAGCCTCTGCCTCGCCGCCGTCTTCACCATCTGCTTCGCGATGGAATCCAAGCGCCGCCGCCACGGCAGCATCGGACAGGACGCACTCCTTCCCTTTAAGGAAAACCCGAAAAGGAAATCCAACGACTCCAACCTCCTCCCCGAAGACTCTTCAAAACAGACATGAGCCAAGCCACCATTCAGTATGATGACAAGTGCGTTCGCCAGTTCCTCCTCGCGAGCCTGATCTGGGGACTCGTCTCCATGCTTGTCGGCGTCATCGCCGCCCTGCAACTCAACTGGTGGGGATTCAACGGAAAATTCCTCGAGACGATCACCTTCGGCCTTTTCAAGTCCGAGGGAGTTCCCTACATCACTTTCGGCCGGCTCCGTCCACTACACACCAACGCCGCGATTTTCGCCTTCGTCGGCAACATGATGTTCGCGGGTGTCTATTACTCGCTGCAACGGCTTTGCAAGGTGCGACTCGCCTCCGACCTGCTCACGCGAATCCATTTCTGGGGCTGGCAAGCCATCATTCTCGGCGCCGCCATCACGCTTCCTCTGGGGTTCACCCAGAGCAAGGAATACGCCGAACTCATCTGGCCGCTCGACATCGCTGTCGCACTGATCTGGGTCGTTTTTGCCATCAACTTCTTCTGGACGATTGCCAAGCGGAATGAGCCCACCCTTTACGTCGCGATCTGGTTCTACATCGCCACCGTCATCACCGTGGCGATGCATTACATCGTCAACAATCTCCAGATCCCGACAAGCCTCACGCACGGTTATCCCATCTTCGGCGGCGTGCAGGACGCACTCGTCCAATGGTGGTATGGCCACAACGCCGTCGCCTTCTTCCTCACGACGCCCATCCTCGGGATCATGTATTACTTCATCCCGAAGGCCGCCAATCGCCCTGTCTATTCCTACCGGCTTTCCATCATTCACTTTTGGTCGCTCGTCTTCATCTACATATGGGCCGGACCTCACCACCTCCTGAACACCGGCCTTCCACCATGGCTCCAGTATCTTGGCATGTTCTTCTCGCTCATGCTCTGGGCGCCGTCCTGGGGTGGCATGCTGAACGGACTTCTCACGCTTCGCAGCGGTTGGTCGCAACTCGTCAAAGACCCCGTCATCAAGTTCTTCGCCGCGGGCGTCACTTTCTACGGGATGGCGACGTTCGAAGGCCCGCTCCTTTCGATTCGCGCGGTCAACTCGCTCTCGCACTACTCCGACTGGACCATCGGCCACGTCCACAGCGGCACCCTCGGCTGGAACGGCTTCATGGCGGCCGGAATGTTCTACTGGCTGGCGCCACGTCTCTGGCGCCGGAAGGATGACAACGACGACAACCCCACCGGAAGCAGCGGACTCTGGTCCGTGGGCCTGGCCAACCTCCACTTCTGGATCGGCCTTGTCGGCATCCTGCTCTACGTCGCCGCCATGTGGGTCTCCGGCATCACTCAGGGGATTATGCTGAACGCCCTCAACGAAGACGGAACCGGCCCGCTCTATACCGACTTCGTCACCACCCTTGATGCCATTCAGGTCCCCATGGGAATCCGCGCTTTCGGTGGTGCACTCTACCTCCTCGGATTCGTCCTTTGCGCGGTGAATATCTTCATGACGATCCGGAACTCGGTTCCCTCCAAATCCGAGGCCACCGTCGATATCATCGAAAAGGACAAGAAAGACAGCATTCAATGGAAGGAAGCTTTTGGATCAGATGTTCTTGCCTACGTTTTTATCGCCATGCTTTTCTACATCGCGTGGTGGTTCCTACCGAACTACGGAAACTGGGCCGCACTCTTCTCGGCGCTCTTTTTCACCTATCTGGGATTCAAAACCTTCCGCAAGAAATCGGGGATCTGGGCGAACTGGCATGAGAAGATGCTCGAAAACTATCTTCCCTTCACCGTTCTTGTTCTTATCGGTGTTGTCATTGGAGGCGGTGTGCAAATCATCCCCACGGTCGTGATGAACAAGGATCACAACGTCGAAGACCGTTTGCAGGAACTCTATACGCCCCTCGAACTAGCAGGTCGTGATATCTATATCTCGGAGGGATGTTACAACTGCCACTCCCAGCAAATCCGGCAGTTGGTCGGCGATACGGTTCGCTACGGTGACTGGAGCCGTCTCGGTGAGTCCATCTACGATCATCCTTTCCAGTGGGGATCCAAGCGCACCGGACCCGACCTTGCTCGCGAGGGCGGAAAACAACCGGACGCGTGGCAGTACGGCCACCTTATCGATCCTCGTGTTTACAGCCGGAAATCGAACATGCCGAGCTACAAACACCTCGTGGATGCCCGCACGGACTTTGACTCTCTCTACGACAAGATCAGAGCGCAAGCCATGGTCGGTGTCCCATGGCCGATCATGAAGAAAGAGGAGATAGAAGGCCACGCCCGGGATCAAGGCCTTGAATATGCGAAAAATCTCGTCGCCGCGGGCGTCACCGTCCCCGGACAGGAGACGCTCGAAGAAGCCGAGTTAGAAGTCTTTCTCTCCGAATCTGAGATTGTCGCCGTCATCGCCTATCTGCAAAAGCTCGGAAGTTACACCGTGCCGGAAGAACCCGCCCCTCCCAAGAACCGGATCTTATCTTCCCCGGACAATTTCCGCGCTTCCCGCAAAAGCGACACCCTCGAAACCAAATCACTCACCGGAAACCTTTAACTATCCATGTTCAAGCGACTGACACCCGAACAATGGCAGGAGATCATCCCCTATCTCGGCTTTGGGATCACCTTCACCGTTTTCATCATTGTCCTGTGGAAGGCGATTAGAATGCGCAAGTCAACCGCCGACCGCATCGCCCTCCTCCCGTTTGACCAACCCAAGGAGACTTCAAATTATGAAGACGGACGAAAAGACTGACACCCTCCCCGACGTAAAAACCGGCACTTACGCCCGCGAAAAAGGGGAGATTGTTCTCCGCGAGCACAAGTTCGACGGCATTCAGGAATACGATCAACGCCTGCCAAACTGGTGGCTCTTTACGTTTTACATGATGATCGTGGCGTTTCTCGCATTCTGGGTCGGTTACTACAATCTCGGAATCAACGAGTCGATGTCGGACAAAGTGGACGCCCAGATGGCGGCTATTCAGAAGCGTCGCGACGATCAGATGCAGGAGCTTCTTGCCACGCTCGACGACAAGACGCTAATGGACTGGAGCCGGAATCAGGACATCGTCGGCGAAGGAAAGAGCTTGTATCTCGGCAAGGGAACCTGCGCAACGTGCCACAGCGCGGATCTCACGGCGATCAATAATGGCATCCCGCTCGGCGGACGTTCACTTGCCGACGGCGAATGGGTGCACGGCGGGAATCCGATGGATGTTTTCCGCATCATTTCCGATGGCTCTCCGCCAGACGCCGAAGGATTGAACGGCGCAAAAATGGTTCCGTGGAAAGTTCTACTAAGCGGTCAGGAGATCGCAAAAATCACCGCCTTTCTCATTCACAGTAATCCGAACGATTTCGAGGATTACTAGCGAGTGGCGGACTGCCAGATGGCTACCCAAACCAAAAAAAACAGCCCTTCGTTAGAGCAAGTTACCACGATCAATGAAGACGGCTCGCGTTACTTCCTTCACCCGTCGGATGTGCGGGGAGTTTTCACCAGTCTTCGCCGGTGGTTTGGATATATACTGATCGCCATTTATGTCGCCCTTCCGTGGATTCCCATTAACGGGTATCCCGCAGTTTTCATCGACTTAGCGAACCGGAGATTTCATCTCTTCGGTATTACCCTCATCCCGCAAGACCTCTGGGTCCTCTTTTTCGGAATCTCGGGGCTTGGCTTCCTGCTCTTTTTTGTCACGGCATTGCTCGGTCGCCTCTGGTGCGGTTGGGCCTGCCCTTACACAGTCTTTCTCGAACACGTCTATCGGCGGATCGAACGCTGGATCGACGGAAATGCTCCGAAACGGCGAAAACTCGACGCCGCGCCATGGACCGGATCAAAAATCGTCAAGCGACTTATCAAGTATAGCCTTTACTTTCTCGTCTCGACGCTCCTCGCACACGTCTTTCTTGCTTACTTTATCTCCATTCCAGAACTTTGGAATTACATGGCGCTGGGACCGTTCGCACATCCGTTCTCTTTTGGCGTCGTTGCCTTCTTCACCATCACGTTCCTTTTCTGCTTTGCCTGGTTCCGTGAGCAGTTTTGTATCATCATGTGCCCGTACGGGCGCCTGCAATCGGTACTGACTGACGAGCAATCCGTTGTCATCGGATACGACGAGAAGCGTGGAGAACCTCGAGGCAAAGGGAAACCACGCAATAACCTCGGGGATTGTATCGACTGCCACCGTTGTGTCCATGTCTGCCCTACGGGAATCGACATTCGGAACGGACTGCAGCTCGAGTGTATCGGATGTGCGGCCTGCATCGACGCTTGCGACCAAGTGATGGGTGCGCTCAAACTCCCCAAAGGACTGGTTCGATATGACTCAGAAGTCGGACTAGAGCGGAAAAAGAAGAAATGGATACGTCCACGTATTTTCGTCTACGGCATCCTGGGACTTATCGGGCTTATCGCCTTCACGACGGTCGCCTTCTTCAAGGCCAGCCCCTACTACGTGAATGTGTTCCGTTCGCGCGGTGTCGCTCCATTCGTCGCCGACGCGGAATCAGTGCGCAATCAATTCGAGTTTCTCGTCATCAACAAGCGGAACCAACCGGTGAACTTCGAGGTCGTTCTCACGGAAGCGCCTCCCGGCGCCACTCTCGTTGGAGAGACCGAGCGTCAACTCGACCCACTCGAAGAAGAGGCCTTTCAGTTGAAGGTCGTCGTTCCCTCCGATCAATACGCTGGCCCCGCTGACTTGAAATTCGCCTTCAAGAGCAATCTGCCGGGCAAACTCCGTGAGATGAAAGAGTCCTTTTCCGGCCCCAATGTTTATTACCTCAAGCGACTTATCGAAGGCGAGTAACTGATAACAATTTATGAAAAAATTCCTCACAAAATCTCCCTGGCCATGGGTCGTCGCCGCGTTTGTGATTCTGATCTCGGCTTGGTCCACGCTGATTTACATCGCCGTGAATAACAGTCCGAAAAAGATTCCAGTTGGCGAAAGTGCGCCAGCCGTTGTTTCCGCAGGAGACACCGCTTCAACCAAACACTAATGACTCTCGACACCCAGAGTCTGACCGTGATTGGCGCCCTTGCGGGAGGCATTGTCACGAGCCTGCACTGCATGGCCATGTGCGGTCCTCTTGCCTGCGGCATGATGGCCTTTCAACGGGACACGAGTGCAAGACTGACCGCAGGAGTGAGTTATCATTGCTCGCGTTTACTTTCATACTCTCTCGTCGGCGGGATCTGCGGCGGTATCGGGGCCTCGCCGCTCAGTTGGTTTTTTGATTCACCCATGCAGCTTTTCCCGTGGGCCGTGGGATTGCTCTTACTCGCTTTTGCACTCTGCGGCGGCAAGTTGAAATTCCAGATCCCTATTCTCACTCGCTTGATCTATTCCGTTCGCTCCCGCTTGGGTGTGCGGCAGCGATCCCCTTTAGCCGCCGGACTTGCGCTGGGATTCACCGCTCCGCTCCTCCCCTGCGGTCCGCTTTACATCCTTTTCGGAGCCTGCCTTTTCTCCGGCTCTTTCTTGAACGGCCTTACTTTTGGATTGGCTTTCGGCTTGGGAACGGTCCCGGCGCTCTGGATCGCCCACCAATCCCTCGCATCCCTTCAACGACGGCTGGGCTCTCGATTCATTGAAGGAACGAGACGCTTCGTCGCCCTGTCGGCCGCACTCATGATTTTCATCCGCATGAGTGGCACTTTGGTCACGCCCGCAACCGCCCAGACCGAATTGGACGAGGCCGGGCAACCCGTGGAGATTGTTTCTCAAAACCAGAATTCGCTGCCGACGTGTCCACTCTGCAAATAAGTCCCGCCCGCCCATCTCATGAGGATGAAACGGCCAGGGAGTGCGCCCACTGTGGCGCGTCGTTTCATCCGCGAGACAAGGACGACCTGTTTTGCTGTCATGGATGCCATCACGTGCACGATGCCATTAAGGATCGAGGCCTCGGGCAATTCTATGATTTCCGCGAAAAGAACGCCCACCTTCCGCAGAAGGAGAAACCCTTCCAAGCCGGTGATGAGACTTGGCTTCATGACACGATCCAAGAGGCCATTGATCGCTCTGGAAACGATGATCGCCCCGTCAAACTCACCTGCGCCATCACCGGTGTGAGTTGCCTTGGTTGCTTGTGGCTTATCGAGTCCTTGTTCACGGAACGTGACGGAGCGCATCGCGTGGAGGTTTCTCAGGATACAGCGACCGCCACTTTTCAATGGTGGCCGGAGAAACTCGACTTGGCGGAATTCGCCAAGGAATTGGCGGGATTTGGATATCGACTGGTTCCTCGCGACGAATCCGGGGAAAAACCGGAGAGCCGTTCCTTGGCCTTTCGCCTCGGACTCTGCGGCGCCTTTGCGCTCAACACGATGGCCTTCATCCTACCGCGCTATCTCGGCATGCCGCCGGACTTTGAGTTTGCCGCGCTCATTGAATTGGTCGCGCTCGTCTCCGCCACCCTTTCAGTGCTGGTGGGCGGAAGTTACTTCTTCGAACGCGCCTGGAAGTCGTGGCGTCGCGGGCACCTCCACATGGATACGCCGATCAGTCTTGGCATTCTCGCGGCGTATGCGGGATCGGTTTACGGCTGGGCGACCGGACACGCGAACCTGATGTATTTCGATTTCGTTTCGGTCTTCGTTTTTCTCATGCTCGGGGGCCGATGGGTGCAAACGGTAGCGCTTGAAAAAGCGCGACGCCGCACCAGCCGCGAAGCACCGATCTCGCCGACATTGGAAAAAGCGGATGGCACGACGGTGCCGCTCGATCGCCTCGCGCCCGGCGACACGATCCTCCTGAAGCCCGGACAAATCCTTCCCGTCGCGGCCCAACTTCTTGACGCGACAGGACAATTCTCACTCGCTTGGATTTCCGGCGAAGCCAATCCGCACACTTTCGCGCAAGGCACGCGGCTTCCTTCCGGGGCGGAGAATCTCGCGCGCTCGTCGGTGCGATTGCGGGTGGCGGAGTCTTGGTCGGGATCGGTGGCAAGAGAACTTATGGCCGCGCCGGAGAATGTGGACGAATCGGACACCAGCGGCTGGCGACGCGTCCTGCCTGTTTATCTCGCCGTGGTTATCGGCATCGCTGTCCTTGGCGCCGCCGCGTGGATGGTCGCCGGTGCGGGAATGGCGAAAGGACTGCAGGTGATGGTTTCGGTCTTCGTCGTGTCTTGCCCCTGCGCGCTCGGTGTCGCTCTCCCCTTTCTCGACCGCCAACTGGGGAATCTTGCGCAGGGTCTTGGTGTGTTTGTCAGGAGGCGGCGCTTCTGGAGTCGGCTTCGCCGGGTCAAAAGACTGATATTTGACAAAACAGGAACGCTGACCATGGACCACCCGCGTCCGGCGGATCCTTCGATCTTGGAAAAACTCTCCGAAGACGAGTGGTGCGCCCTTTACCAATTAACGGCCGGCTCCCTGCACCCGGTTTCGAGGACACTTTTCGCCGAAGCGGTGAAACACTTTTCCGGCCAAGCGCCCGAAAACCAGGATGGAACAGTCGCCGAAGAAGTTGCGGGTAAGGGCAGTCTTTGGAAAGGCGACAAGCATGAATGGTCGCTTGGCAAACCCGGGTGGCGTGCGGAAGAAGGCGACGACGGATTTAGTCATCACGCCTTGTCTTGCGAGTTGCGCCGCGACGGCAAACTGGTGCAACGCTTCGAGTTCAAAGAACAGATTCGCCCGCAAACAGTGGAAGCGCTCGCACGATTGCCGCGGCACCTTGATCCTCCCGTCATTCTTTCCGGCGACGTTCCTCGAAAGGTCCACGCCATGGCGGAGCGTCTCGGCTTTCGAACCGATCACGCCATTGGAAATCTTTCGCCGGATGAGAAAGCGTCCGCGCTAAAGCGGTTCGACGGCGAAACCGCGCTCTTTATCGGCGACGGCGCCAACGATTCTCTCGCCGGCCAAGCCGCTCTCCTTTGCGGGGCTCCTTTTGCGGACCGGGCGACGCTGGACTCGCGCGCGGACTTTCTTTTCACTTCGGACGGGCTCGGGTTCCTTCCTCGCTTGTTTGAACTCGGAGAGATGCGCACGCGCCGGGTGATGAGCATCTTCGCCTTTGCCGCCGCCTACAACGTTGCCACGATCGGTGTCTCCCTAGCTGGCTGGATGAATCCGCTCCTCGCGGCCGTTCTCATGCCTGTCAGTTCGGTGCTCAGCCTGCTCCTCGCACGGACGGAATTTTCCGCCAAACCAAAGGCCGCACCGGAGCCAAAAATCGACACCGGGAAGTCGTGTTGCGATTGCCAAAATAGCACGTCGCCGGTATGATTTTGGAAGGTGTCGGCACTTAGCAAAGAGCAACATTTCCACCACCGAATTCTCAAAAACCTCAGCGAGGGCGAGGATTTCATGCGTTTTCAAGAAGCATTCCGGGCCTCGACCGGCTTGCCGCTTCGCCTCGTCTCTTCCAACTCGGACTTTTGCCTCGATCCCGGCATCGAAAATCAGAACGCCTTCTGCGAAGAACTCAACAATTGCACGACTGCATGCGATGCCTGCGTGGAAGTGAACCGGAAGTTGATGCAGGAAGCGGAGGCAAAGGGCCCTACAACTTGCCATTGCTTCACGGGAATGTGTGCGACGGCCGTGCCAGTCCGACTGGGTAAGGCGACGATCGCTTTTCTCAAGACGGGCCAGGTTTTCAGCGCGAAACCGAGTGAGGAGGATTTTGAGAAGACCATGGGAAGAATTTCCCGCAGCGTTCAATCTGAGGAGGCGTTAGAACGGCTTCGGCTGACTTACTTCCAGACGAAGGTTCTCGATCCGAATCGCTACGCCAGCATGATCACTTTGCTGGAAACGATGGCCGAGTTGTTGTCACGGCTCGCACGCGATCTGTCGGTCACGTTGGAAGACAGCGATCCCGAAGTCGTCCGAAAGGCCAAGCAGTGGATCTTTGAACATCTTGCCGACCCTATTCCGCTCGACAGCGTGGCCAAAGCTGCCGGGGTCAGCCCATCGCACTTTTCGCGAATCTTCCGCTCCGCTACCGGCCAAACGCTGACCGCTTTCGTTGCGAATGCGCGCATTGAATGGGCAAAAAAGGAACTCTTGAAGCCCGGCGCCCGAATTTCGGAGATTGCGCTCGACGTGGGCTTCCAATCTCTGTCACAATTCAACCGCAGCTTCGCCAAACACGAAGGCTGCTCGCCGCGAGACTACCGAAAATCGGTTGCGGCGGCCCAAGTCGCGACGACTTGAGGAGTTTTCCTCTCGTTTTCGCATCTTTTTCGGGTTCTAAAACGTAGAGGAAAAAAATCATGAGCAATGCCTTTCCCCCCGCCCCTCAACACGACTGGTTAAAGAAAAATACCGGAAATTGGACGGTTGAATGTGCGTATTTCATGGCTCCCGGCGAAGACCCGATTGAGGTCGAAGGCAAAGAGTTCAACGATATGCTCGGAGAGTTCTGGAGCATCGGGCGTTTTGAAGCAGACCTTCTGGGCTCGACGATGATCGGACAGTCTTCGATCGGCTACGATCCCGTGAAGAAGGTTTTTGTCAGCACGTGGAAGGATTCCTCGACCCCGTTTCACTACACTTTTGAAGGAGAACTCGACGAAGAAAGGAATGCCCTGCTTTTCGAAGGCGAGAACTACGATCCGGTTCGTCAGGAAAAGGCGACTTATCGAAGCAAAATCAAGTTTCTCTCTGAGGATGAGAGGGTTTTGAGCCTCTCTGTTGAGGCCGGCGGGTCCGAGGTTCCGATCCTCGAATACCGCTACAAGCGGGCCTGAACGGTCGGAGAGGGTGGGAAATCGAAGGATCGCAGGGCGAGTTTCTGACGAAATTGTCGCAGGCTGGCAGCCTCCGGTGTTCCTCCGGGCAGACAGAACTTGTTCAATTTTATGTACTTAAGGCTTCACAAATCAGGTTTTTTGATTAAATTATAAATTTTTCACCACACAGTCTCTCCTGCTATGCCTTGGAAAATCAAACGTCGCAGAGACCGCCGTCGGGAAATCATCATGTATGCCCTCGTGACGGCGACCGCCGTTGGCACCTTGCTTATCGCAAGGGCACTGATGTAGTTCGCCCCCCCTCTCCACCCCTCTGCAAATTATCGGATAACGGCCGCCCAGTCGTTGTCGTCGGGAGCCTCTAGTCGGGTTCCTGCGAAATCTTTAGTCTCACCCCACTCGCCGGTTCGAGGATTGAACCAGCGAATGCTGCTGACTTTGTCATCCGGCAAGGTCGCAAACTCGGCCTCACCCCCGGCAGTGAGGAAAACTATGTACGCGCCCTTCTTCGCGAGGCAGTAATTGGTATTTTTATTTTCGGGATTACCAACGAGTTCGTTCCGGTTCTTCATGTTCCAAAACGGCACATCGCATTCGTCGAAGAATTGGATCGCATAACGGCAATAGTCCCACGATAGATCGCGACTCCGCCAGTCTTCGCAGACGAGATCGTTCTCTGGAAGTTTATAGCCGAAATAGTATTCCACGCCTCCTCCTCCGGCCATGAGTGTTCCCCAAAGCGTGTACTTCCGAATGTCGTCAACCGTCGGACCTGAGTAATCTTCCGGCATGCCGGGCCAATCCGGATCGGGCGGCATGCCAAGTTGCGCATCGCCGGGTTCATCGAACGCGACGACCCACGGGTGGCCTGCTTTGCGGGAAGCCGCGGTCCACTTCACCACCTGGTGGTGGCAGTCCTTGACGTTGCTGTTCTGCACCGAAAGGCCGGTCAACGCTTTGTTCCCCAAAAGCGCTCCATATACGCGATCCTGATCATTGGGAAACGTATGAAGGACGACGTGATGATCGTAGGGATCCACGGCGCGGATGTATTCCATCATGTCGACCTGCTGTTCTGTCGTCTGCGTGTTTTCTTCTCCGAGATTCCAGTTCAGCGCCAGTGCGTGGCCAAAACGGGCGATGAGTTCCCGGCAGTATCGTTTCCGCTCTGGCCCGAGATCCCCACCATCCAAAGCCGCGGGGACAAGCACCTGATTTCCCCGGTCCTTGTGTCCACCCCTCCGGTTGTCGTCCATCTCGGTCTCCTGAAGTTTGAAGTGGAGGTAGAGCCCCTTCGCGGTCGCGTGATCGAAGACAATGCCCCATTGATCGAGCTTGCTGCAATCGTAATGGAACTTCTCGCCGTACTGAGCGAACGGCCAAACATTGTCACCGTCGCCGCCTGCATTGTAAGGGAGGAATGAAAACACGTTGGCTCCCTTCCCGGAAAGGTAGTTAAGCGCACCAATCATCCCCTTCCCTTTTCCACCCTTCCACGTAGGGTCGCCATCCTGCCAATCGCGCACGTGAGGCTTCCATGTTTTCAAATTCGACTTCCCGGGCTTGCGCGCCTCAGTGTTGTCGAAGTCCGCGTAGGCGAGGAACGTTTCCGGAGCATCGGCCCCTGCTTTGATGAAGTACTCCTTCGATTCCGCGAACTGAAGATGGCCTTTGCCCACGTAAGTCAAACGACCATGGGCACGGAAGTCGCGGCCGGTTTTATCAGAAGCTTCTACCTTGAATGAGCCCTCTTGTTGTCCGGTCCCAACCAATTCCGACGACTCCTCGCCGAGCGCGACGTCGGTTCCACTGCGAAGTTGCGTCTTATAATTCCAGACGCCCGGCTTGTCTGGAGACAAATGGGCTCGCCAAATATTTCCTGCCTCGGCGGAAGATTCGGCGGCATTTCCATCTGCGGCAAAGTAACCTGGAACGACATAGGTCGGCTCCCCTGACTCATGCACGAAAGTCACGGTGAACTCGTAGTCGGTGAATGGATTCGGATTACGATCCTGCTCATGAGCAAAAGGTCCGCTCAAGTCCAACGTCACCTTATGCCATTGCTGGAGATCTCGAGTGACTGCGACCGAACCATCACCATCTTCACCGCGCGGCCCTTGCAAAGCCGGCTCACGGGTTCGTGGCTTTGGCTTGGGGAGGTTTGCTGCCACCGAAACCGGAGCTTTGACCGAGAATCCTGCCGTCGCCTTCTTCGTTGCCTCGTCTGCGGGCGCAAAACGCAAACCCGCCCATCGAGCGCGCGACCATTCATCGCCGTCCTTCGACGCGATCTCCGCTTTCACCGTGAGTGAATCCCCTTTTGCGATCTCAATCCCTCTCCACGTTTTGTGAAATTTTGGTCCTTCCTCAAAGGTGCTCTTCGCCAGTGGATTCGTGTGGCTGCCAATCTCCTCACCGTTGATCACAACGGTATAACTGGAACTCCCGTCGTCCTCACCCACCGGAAGCAACGTGACATCATACTTTCCGGTCGGCAGCGCAAAAGCGATGTTAGCTTCCGCCGACTTGTGCTGTTCCGGGTTAATCGCCAACCACTTTCCCTTGTCGAGATAGAAGTTCGATCCCGCATAGCTGAAGTTCGATGCCGGAAGGTAAAGCGATGCCTGAGGTTTCTTGTTCTTCGCATCCTTGTCCAGATTCTCCTGAATCCAATGCTTCAACGTCGAGCTTCCGTGCCCATATCCACCGGGAAGCGGGATGTAGTCTCTGGTTTGGATATCCGGCGGGCTTCCCCAATGAGCTGGAAATTTCTTTTTGCCCTGCTCCCCCTTTGCGACTGGAAAAGCTTTCGGCAATGTCCCGGACTTCAACTTCGGTTTCGGTCCCATTCCTTCTGGACGTGACTCGGGTGGGGCGATTTTCGTGAGCAAAAACTTGTCGAACTCGAATCCATCTTCCCGCATCGAAAACTGGATGACGTGTTCCCCAGCCTTTTCGATGTCGAGCCAGATCTGCCCCAAAACTCCTCCGTGCTTTTCCGCGGTCCGTTGTTTGGAATCCCAAAACCACTGACGCTTGGCCGTCCATTGCATACGCGCACCACTCGCCGGCCATGTTCCGTTGAGACCTACGTGAATCCCGTTGTCTTCTGTCCCCGTCGAGTGCGTTCGCACCCAAACATAGTATCGACCGGGATCATTGATGAAGACTTTATAGGAAAGGATGGCCATCTTCCCCGCATCGGGCTGGAAGTTCTCTCCGCGGATTAGTTTCTCATCGTGATTCTTCCGGGTGTCTGGCAGGATTTCGAGATAGGCCCCGCCACTTGCGCCATTTGCATGATTAGGGTCGGCATCGGGTTTAGGCCCAGGGGCGCTTTCGGGGGTCGTCAGATACCAAGCCCGGACCGAATCCATTTCCTGCTTGAAAAAGTGCTCCGCCTCGACGGCGACAACACCGCCAACTTCCTCAAAAACAACGTCTTTCTCAACAATCTGCTGGGTCGAAGCGAAGCAGCTCACCACGCCGATCCAAGAAAAAACAAGAAATTTCAGCGAATTCAGAGGGGATTTAGAATAGGTCATCGGAAGATTCATAGCTTCCACGACATTTTCCGTCGATCTTTTTAAAGCATTGTTCCATAAAATCTCCACGTCATGAAAAACACCCCGTCTTCATCCACCAGTCGCCGCAAGTTCCTTCGCAACACTTCTGCGGTAGGCGCCGGACTAACCATCCTGCCCAGCGGGACCTACGGTCAGGGAAATGCACCGAACAGTAAACTCAACATTGCTCTCATCGGAGCTTACGGTCGAGGCCAGCGCCACTGGAAAAGCCTCGAGCAAGAGAATGTCGTCGCCCTTTGTGACGTGGATTCTGAATTCCTTGGTTTCGCCAAAGAGAAGTTCCCCAAAGCGGAAACCTACGAAGACTGGCGCAAGTGCATTGATCAAAAGAATCTCGACGCTGTCGTCTGCTGCACACCGGACCACACGCATGCGTTCATACTGAACTGGGCATTGAATCGTGACCTTCATTGCTACATGGAGAAACCAATCGCGATCACGGTGAACGAAGCACGCACTCTCAAGGCCGCCTACCGCCCGAAGCGTGACAAGATTGCCGTTCAAGTCGGCATGCAGCGTCACGCTGACCCGAACTTCAACCGTCTCCGCGAACTCGTCCTCGACGGCGCCATCGGCGAAATCAACGACGTCTTCGTTTGGGGCAACCGCCAGATCCCTCGCGCAGGTTACCTTCCCGGAGAAGGGTCGCCTCCCGCGAAGCTGAACTACGATCTCTGGCTCGGACCTTCTCCCTATCATCCCTACAATCCCGGCTACTTCGACTACGAGGCAGCGGGCGCTAACTGCTTGAACTGGAACATGTTCTGGGATTTTGGCATCGGTCAAATGGGTGATATGGGAAGCCACACGATGGACCTCGCGTGGAACTGCCTCGACGCGGAACTCCCAACTTCCATCCAAGCGGCAGGAGAAGAATTCAATCCCGACGTCACACCGGTCCGTCTCACGTCATCTTTCCAATTCCCCGCCAACGATTGGCGCGGGCCCATTCGAGTCACATGGTTCCAAGGCGGCGATATGCCACGCAACCCGCAGCCATTTATTGATCTCAATCAGATCGGCCATGGTGCGATGTTCAAGGGCACGCAGGGCATCATCATCGCCGACTTCACGCGTCGCCTCGTCATGCCCTACGGCAAGGACGCGAACATGACCTACTACAAGCCGCGCACCGAAAAAACCGTCACACCTGATCTCGGCGATTTCTACGAAGATTGGACGAGAGCCTGTAAGGGCGACGACAAGGCAAACACCGCCTGCAATCTCGAATACAGTGCGAACATGATTGAAACCATGTGCCTTGGCCTCGTCGCCTACCGCGCCGGTGGCAAGATCAACTACGACGGCGAGAAAGGCGTGGTCACCAACAACGAAGCCGCCAACCAGTATCTGACCAAGCCTTACCGCGACGGTTGGACGATGGACGGTTAAAGAGACACGCGAATAGAATCTTCCAACAAAAAGGAGCGCCCGAATCAACGGACGCTCCTTTTCTTTTCTCAAACCGAGCCAGGCAAAATTCTTTCCACTACCTCCCGGCTACAGACTTGAATTTGCGAAACGAAATGAGGTCCAAACCCGTTCGTTTCTGGTTTCGCGGGGAAATACCTGCTGATTTCGGCGTCTCGGCGGCACTTTGAGCTTGGCCACCGTTGGCCTTCCCGTTCTCTGCAGGCGGAGCAGGAGTCGGCGGACTGGCTTCTTGCTTTGACGCCTGCGTCAGGCCTTTCCCAGGTTTTCCATTTTCAGGCACATCGGAGTCACCTTTGGCCATTTGCACTTCGGCCTCCGCCGCGTCTCCATGCAAGGCAATTGCTTCCGCCGACTTGGCGGCGGCAGCGACTTCCTGGCCGATAATCTCAATCTTTTGGAAAGCGCGTTCGAGTTCGGTGCGAAGACCTGAAGCATCATCACGAAGCGTTTCGTTGACCTTCGATTCCTGCGCAATGCGGCTACGAAGGTCACCGATTACTCCGTCTTTCGACGCGATGGTCGCATCCCGCGCAGCGATGGTGTCAACTTGAGCGGCGATTTCGGCTTCGCGGGATTCAATCCCGGACTCCAATTCACCGATCAACTGATCGCGCACGGTGATCGTGGCCTTTTGACTTTCGACGACTCCCTCCAATCCACGAACTCGTGTCTCAAACCGGTTGATCGTGGTGGCGAGGGTTTCTTTCGTCTGCGAAAGCTCGGCCCCGAGGCGGGAAACGGTTCCCCGTTCCGCCGCAAGGCTGTCTTCGAGCCCCGCAACCTCGGCAAGTAAGGCGCTCTTCTCATCAAGCAGTCCCGCCTTCTCCTGCTGGAGAACGCCGTTTTGCTCGGTGAGGACCGCAATTTCGCCGCGGGCGGATGTAAGATCACCCCTGAGATCGGCGACTGCCAAATTCAGGTCACTAACTTGCTGGGAAAGCTGGAAATAAGCGATGAAGGCTAACAAAAGCACGAGCGGAACCGCGACCCAGCGCACCATGGCACCGACGACGGTTGGCTCTTCTTCATTCCGAACCGCTCCCACGGTTCCACTTTCTTCTCTTTCCTGCATGATTTGGTGAACAGTCCGCGAACTGGATGTTGTGGGCTGTCGGATCTTCTTCGTGTCTAAAAATGTGATTTGTGATGCAAGTCCTTTGACGGAGGAACATGCTTTTCGTGCAAACCGGCCAGCGTTGCCTGCCAGTTCCCGGGGTGATGGAAATTTGTTGATCGACTCACCTTCGTCGAACGGCCTTGTCCAGACCGTGAATGATCGCGATTCGGTAATTGCGTGCATGATCGTAATTTGATTTCGGTATTTTTGATGGATCCATTTTGTGTGTTTGTTAGCCTATTACATGCTGCCCGAAATCGAAGGAAACGGCGCTCCGGGCGAAAACAATCGCCACGCCTCACCGACTTCCCTCGCCCTCAGACGCGGCAGCGTTGCGACGAGAGAGCTTTCATCGGCTGCGGGGTTCAACCCCCGCCGCTGAAGGCAATACTTCATCTTAGTGAACAATCAGGATTTGGCGAGTATCAATCACTCTAAAGTATTTATAAATCTCTCATTTCCCGCTCATTCCGTTGATTTTCACGGAATTATCGTGTTCGGTCCACGACGATATTTTTTCCGAAAATCGCCTCCCTCCTCGGCAATTCGGCGACCTAGCCTTTGCCGAACTGCTTCCGGTATCGCAACGGGGTGAATCCCATGCACTGCCGGAACTGCGCAGTGAACGCGCTTTGATCACAGTATCCGAGTTCAAGAGCGATGTCTGCGATCGGCTTGCTCGTCTTCCGCAACATCCGGCACGCGGCCTGCACACGACTTCGCCCCAGATAATACTTCGGCGTCAATCCGGTCACCTCTTTGAAGCGTCGGTCAAAGTGTCGATGAGAGATATCGAGATCCGCCGCCATGTCCGCCAGCGATTCAATCTCGCCCGGACGCTCAAGCATGATCTTCACCGCCCTGGCGATCGCCGGATCAGAAGCCAACGCTTGATCACGCTCATAACGTTCGACCGTTCCCATGACGCCAATGACCTTTCCTGTCTTGGATCGCACAGGGAGCTTGTTTGTAATGAACCAATCTGGAAGCCCCTGCCGGCTTAAAAACAATTCAATCATGCGCGGCATCGCTTCGCCTGTCCGCAGGACTCGCTCATCGTCGCGACGAAATTTCTGCGCCAACGGCTTTGGAAACAATTCGAAGTCTTCTTTCCCGACAATCTCCTCCTCGTTTTGATATCCGAGACGCTCAAAGAAATGCCGATTGGCATAGACAATTTGAAAACGCCTGTTCTTCAGAAAGAACGAAACGCGATCCAAGTGCTCAAAAAGACTCGGCAGTCCAGCGTCATGCCCCACCGCATCGCGGAAGGAATCGCGGATTCGAGCGGCTGAAGACGATAAAGGCATTCTGGCGAATTTTTGATAAATCAGAAATCAATTACGAGTTTAGAAGAACGAATTCCAGTTCTTCAGTGAATATTTTCAATATATTGCCGATTTCATAGGCGATTGATCTTTCCTCTCCGCTTGATTGCGCTTCCATGCTCTTACCATGAATCGCCGATCCTTCCTCGCTACTGCTGCTTCTACCATTGCCCTACCGCGTTCGTCTTACGCCGCCGAGGCATCTCCCCTCGCTTCGCACAAAATCGAACGCGTCGAATTTCGAAACGTGAATGTCCCTTGGCCACGCCTGGTTGGCCGCAACGCGGTTAAAGGCCTTCACGGGACCGGGGGAAATCCACGGCCTGTTTGCGTTCTTCACACGAACGAAGGCGCGATCGGCTGGGGAAGCGGGCGCGGGAACAAGCAAAGGATGGAACAACTCATCGTTGGCAAGACCGTCGATCAACTGATTGATCCGGCGAGTGGTATTCGGTCAAGTGCTCTGAGGGCGGCAGACTTTGCCCTCCATGATCTCGCGGGAAACATCCTCAGTCAGCCCGTCTGGAAAATGATGGGCGCCGAATCCCCAAAGCTTACGAAAATCTATTCAGGCATGATTTACTTCGATGATCTCGATCCCGAAGAGAACCCCGCCGGCATCGACAAGGTTCTCGAAAATTGCCAATGGGATTACGACTACGGCTACCGCCAATTCAAAGTCAAAATCGGTCGCGGGAACAAGTGGATGCTGCCACTCGACAAAGGATTGCAGCGCGACATCGACGTCGTGAAAGCAATCCATGAATCCTTCCCGGACGTCGAGATTCTCGTCGACGGCAACAACGGTTTCACTTTGGAAACGATGCTCCGATTCCTCAAAGGGATCGAAGGTATCCCGCTATTCTGGATCGAAGAACCGTTCCACGAAAATGTGGAGGACTGGAAAAAGCTCCACGGCTGGCTGGTGGCCAACGGACGCGAGGAAACCTACCGCGCCGACGGCGAATTCGATCCGGACATTCTTGTTCTAGAGGAATTGGAGAAAACAAAAGCGGTCAACATGCGCTTGCAGGATATCAGCTCCCATGGATTCACGAACTGGCGACGACTTATGCCAAAGCTCATCGAAACCGGCATCGCCGCCTCCCCACACACCTGGGGTTCTTCGTTAAAAACCGTCTACACCGCCCACCTCGCCGCCGCCCTCGGCAACACGCCAACCGTTGAGGGCGTCACGACTGAAGGAGGCAACGTCGACTTCGGCGAGAACAAGATCGTCGATGCCCAATTCCGACCGTCTTCGGCGCCGGGTTTTGGATTGAAACTGCCCGGTTAATTCCGCTCTAGTCCAGTAGATTCACCCCAGACTCACGCTCGATCACCCCGATCACAGCTGAGTTATCCAACTCCCCTTCCCCCGCCTGCACCTGCTCGCGGAACAACTCGGTGACCACCTTCGTCATCGGCATCGCCGATTTGAATTCCTCTGCTGTTGCCAGCACGATGTCGAGGTCCTTGAGCTGCATGTGCGCTTTGAAGCCGGGCTCGCGGTTGCCTTGGAAGAGCCGCGGGGGCTTTTGGTCGAGCGTCCAGCACTGAGCGGCGCCACCTTTGATCGCGTCGATGACCTTGGCGGGATCAACGTCGGCGGATTTGGCTAGAATGAGGAGTTCCGCCTCTGCAACCATTTGCGCGGCAGCCATAATCTGATTACACGCCTTCGCAATCTGACCGGCCCCGGGAGGCCCAACGTGCGTGATCGTTTTGCTCATCGCTTCCAACGCGGGTCGCGCTTTTTCCAACCCCGCTTCTTCGCCACCGACCATGATGGTCAACGTCCCGTCACGCGCGCCGACATCACCACCGGAGACGGGCGCGTCCAGCGAGATGACATTCACGTTGGCAAAAGCATCGGCTATCTTCCTTGCAATGGCTGGCTTGATGGTGCTGTGATCGACGAACACCAACCCGTCCCGTGCGCCCTCGATCACGCCATTTTCTCCCAGCGCCACCTGCTCCACGTCCGGCGAGTCGGGCAAGTTGGTGAAAACGATGTCGGACTTCTCCGCCACCTCGCGCGGAGAACTGGCGGCAGTCGCTCCGTCGGCGGCGAGTGCCTCCATTTTTGCGGGGCTGCGATTGAGGACCGTGACCTCAAATCCGGCCTTGAGGAGATTCCGCGCCATGGCTCCACCCATGATGCCAAGGCCGATATAACCGAGTTTTGCTTTCATTCTTTTCTTTGAAGCCTACGCCCATCTGACGCAACCCGGCTTTTCTTTCCTTGATTTGGCGGTGATTTCCGTGCCTTGATCTTCTCCTCCCATGCTCGCCCTCGCCGATTTTTTCCAGACCAGCGGTTTTCAGCAAACCGTGGTCTTCATCGTCCTCGTCCTCGCGGCGACGGCGTTCTTCAAGGAATGGGTGAGCGCCGACATGGTCGCGATGTTCTCGCTCGCGGCGGTTCTCATTTTCGGGGTTCTCGGGCTCGACGATTTTCTTTCCATTTTCTCCAACCCGGCCCCGATCACGATTGCCAGCATGTTCGTCCTCAGTGCAGGTTTGGAAAAGAGCGGGTGCATTGAGGTCATGGGGCGCTGGTTCCGGAAAATGGCGGGCACCACCGAAACGCGCGTGCTCCTCGTTCTCATGGGTATGGGCGCGGTTCTCAGTGCGTTCGTGAACAACACGCCGGTCGTTGTCGTTTTTCTTCCCATCGTGCTTTCACTCGCCAAGAACAGCGACTTGAAGGCATCGCGTCTTTTGATCCCCCTCTCCTTCGCCTGCATTCTCGGTGGCACTTGCACGTTGACCGGGACTTCCACCAATCTACTCGTCGATGGCGTCGCAAGGGAAAACGGACTGGAGCCGTTCACGATGTTCGAGCTGACGAAACTCGGCGTCATCTACGCGGCCATCGGTGGCGTTTACATGATGTTCGTCGGTCGAAAATTGCTACCCGAACGGGAATCTGTGGCCACCGATTTTCGCGAGATGCAGGAACGGGAATTCCTCACTCAAGTCATCGTCGCCGCCGATTCCCCGATGATTGGCAAGCCGCTCACGGAGACGCTTTTGAAGGAGATCCCCGAGGCTCAACTCGTCGAAGTCCGACGTCGCGGTGCCGTCCTTCTCACCCCGATCGACCAATTGGAAATCGCGGAGCGAGACCGCATTCTCATCTCCGTCCACGGCGAGAATTTTCAGGATCTCAAGGAAACGGAAGGCCTGCGCCTTGCGGCCTATAAGAATCTGAAGCTGGAAACCCTCGAAAAACGCCCCGTTGTCTTGATGGAAGGCGTCCTCGGACCAGGCTCCCGCATGATCGGAAAAACGCTGAAGGACCTCGCCTTTCGGCAGCGATTCGGAGTTCTCATCGTCGGTGTGCATCGCCACGATGGGCAGTATCGACGGAACTTTGAAGACGTGCGGCTCCAAGCTGGCGACACCTTGCTTCTCGAAGGTCCGAAGCAGGCCATCGAACGAGTGCAGGAGGAACGCGACTTCGTCATCCTCACTCTCACACCGGAAAAAAAGATTCGCCCGGAAAAGGCGGGAGTCGCGGCCGTCATCACTCTTGGATTTGTCCTTGCCGCATCGAGCGGACAAATCCCCATCGTCGTGGCGGCTCTTATCGCCGGCCTTGCCATGATCGCGACAAACTGCATCGCCTCGCGAGACGCCTACGACGCCGTGCAGTGGAACATCATTTTTCTGATTATTGGAATGTTAGGACTCGGAAAGGCCCTGGAAGTCAGCGGCGGCGCACAAACGATTGCCAATCTTGTCTTCCAACTCGTCGGAGGCTATCCACCGTGGGTCGTCCTTGGCGCCATTTATCTTCTCGCGAGTATTCTCACCGAGCTCATCAGCAACAACGCCGTCGCCGTCCTTCTCACGCCGATCGTCGTCGGCATCGCCGCCCAACTCGGAGTCGATGCCCGCCCTTTTGTCGTCGCCCTCATGTTCGGCTGCAGTGCCAGTTTCGCGACTCCGATCGGATATCAGACAAACACCTACGTTTACGGCGCGGGAGGCTATAAATTCAGCGATTTCCCCAAAGTTGGCGTGCCGCTGAACCTGATTCTCTGGGTCGTCGCCATGGTTCTCATCCCCGTTTTTTGGAAGTTTTAAGACGAATATCGCGTATAGAACCCATCCCTCCTCTTCCTCTCCATGGCTCTCGAAAAACTTCTCGTTCGCGACAGCGGTCCGCTCAGCGGATCCGTCAGTGTCAGCGGGTCCAAGAACGCCTCGCTTCCCATTCTCGCCGCCACCCTGCTCACCGATGGCGAATGCATCATCAATCGCGTCCCCGACCTCAGTGACACGAATTACATGTTTCAAATTCTCGGCATGCTTGGCGCAGACGTCGAGCGGTCGAGCGGTCGCATGGTGATCGAGGCAAAGTCGCTCACTCCGACGGCACCATACGAATTGGTTCGCAAAATGCGCGCCTCGGTATGTGTGTTAGGGCCACTGCTCGGTCGGCTTCATGAAGCCAAAGTCGCCATCCCCGGCGGCTGTGTCATCGGGGACCGACCGATTGATCTCCATCTTCGAGGCTTCGAAGCGCTCGGTGCCCAAGTCGAGGTCGAAGGCGGGAACATCAACCTCTCCGCACCCAAGGGACTCACCGGCACCACGGTCAACCTCTCGGGCAAATACGGCTCCACGGTCCTCGGCACCGACAACGTGATGATGGCAGCCACGTTGGCGAAAGGAACCACCGTCATCGAAGGAGCGGCCGTCGAACCCGAGGTCGTCGATCTTGCCAACTTCCTCAACAGCATGGGCGCCAAGGTTTCCGGCGCTGGGACGACGACGATTTCCATCGAAGGCGTCGAAGGGCTCAATGGCCGCGAGCACACGGTCATCCCCGACCGCATCGAAGCAGGAACTTTCCTCGTCGCTGGCGCGATCACTGGTGGATCAATCACGATCAAGAACGTCGACGCCGAGCACCAGACCGCCCTTCTCGACAAACTTCGTGAATGCGGTTTCACCGTCACCGTGGAGGACAATAACATCTCCCTCGGCCCGAACGGCGGCGCCAAAGGCTGCGACATCACGACCTTGCCCTACCCGGGGTTTGCCACCGACATGCAGGCGCAAATGTGTGCTCTCTTCGCGACAACACCGGGAGAAAGCGTCGTCATCGAAAACATCTTCCCCCAACGTTTCATGCACATCGCCGAACTCACACGCATGGGAGCCAACATCTCGCTGGAGGGCGCAAAAGCCACGATTCAAGGCGTTGATCGTCTGAGCGGTGCCCCCGTCATGGCCAGCGATCTCCGCGCTTCCGCCGCCCTCGTGCTCGCCGGCCTCAAGGCGGAAGGCGAAACCGAGGTCAATCGCCTCTACCATATCGACCGCGGTTACGAGCACATCGACCGCAAGCTCCGCAAACTCGGCGCTGATGTGGAGCGCGTCCCCATGTGATTTCCGGGAGATTATTTCCATTTCAACCAAATTTACCCTAGTTTACCAAAATTTGATAAACTAGGGTAAATTTGCTATACTTCTCAGATGGATCCGATTCGAAACCCTTACGCTCCAGGAGCAGGTTCTCCTCCCCCGGAGTTGGCGGGCCGGGACGAGATTCGGGAAGCGGTGCGCATTGCGACGGAGAGAATTCGGATCGGACGGTCGAGCAAAAGCGTTCTCATGATCGGACTGCGCGGCGTGGGGAAAACGGTTCTTCTAGACCGCATGCGCATTGATGCCGAAGCCAACGGCCACCACACCATCCGCTCCGAAGCTCCGGAGGACCGATCGCTTCCATCTCTTCTCGCTCCCCAACTCCGCCAGGCACTTTTGAAACTTTCACGAGTTGAAGCCGCAAGGGATCTGGCGCGACGCGCACTTGGCGCGCTTTCCGGTTTCGTCAAGGCACTCAAATTCAAATACGAGGACATTGAGATGGGGATGGACTTTGAACCCGAACCCGGACTCGCTGACAACGGCGACCTGGAGAGCGACCTGCAGGATCTGTTGCAAGCGGTTGGAGAGGCGGCGAAAGCAGCTCAAAGCACGCTAATCCTTTTTATCGACGAACTTCAGTATGTGGAAGAAGAGCAACTCGCCTCCTTGGTAACTGCCCTGCATCGGGCATCGCAAAGGACTCTTCCCGTTACTCTCGTTGGCGCGGGACTGCCGCAACTTCCGGGACGCATGGGTAAAGCAAAGTCTTACGCGGAACGTCTTTTCGAATTCACGGTTCTCGGACCACTGGACGAAGCACAATCCCGAACCGCGCTTCTAAATCCGGCCATGGCCGAAGGCGTTTCCTTCAACGAGAACGCGATCTCGCATGTCCTAGCGGAAACCCAAGGCTATCCGTATTTCCTTCAGGAATGGGGGAAACATTCATGGGATTGCGCCGACAACAGCCCGATTACGCTCCGCGATTGCGAGGAAGCGAGCATACTCGCGAATGCCGCGCTAGACGCCAGTTTCTTCCGCGTCAGGTTCGACAGAATGACGCCCCTCGAAAAGCGTTATTTGAGGGCCATGGCGGAATTGGGACAAGGCCCTCACCGTTCGGGTGATATCGCCGAAATCATGAACCGGGAAGTCAGATCCCTCGCACCCACTCGTAGCAAACTGATCGGAAAAGGAATGATTTGGAGTCCGAGCCACGGAGACACCGCCTTCACCGTGCCTCTTTTCGATCAATTCATGAAAAGAACCATGAATCTTGAGTGACCCGCTCAAGATGCCGACGAGCAGGACTTTCCATTCCACCCCTAAGTTTCTGCCCTAACGCTTTTCCCAAAGCTCCATCCACCGATCAAGATGAGCCCCCCACGTGAGTGGAAGCATTTTTTCGCGGGCTTTCACACCCATGGCTTCGCGATCCTCAGGCGTGATCTGGTAGGCCTTTCGTAAGGCATCTGCCACCGCTTCCGGTGACTCGGGATCGGAAAGAAGCAGGCCGTTCTCGCCCTCGACGACGAATTGCGTGGCGCCGTCGGATTCTGAAATAATACCGGGAAGGCCACACGACATCGACTGCAAAACCGTATTGGCGCACGCGTCGTAGCGGGTGGGATGGACGAACCAATCCGCGGATTGATAAAAGGGAACGACATCTTCCACACTGGGGAAAACCTCCACGCAATGACTGCGGAAAAAAGCATCCCAGCGCGGATTCAACGAGGGGCCGACCACCCAGAGTTCAGGCCGTCGGCCGACTTCCTTTTCTGATCGATAAAAATCCTTCCATGCTTTCAACAAGGTCAGTAACCCTTTGCGCTTGTGCTCTCGTGAAACGAAAAGGAAGACCTGCTCCGAAGGTTTTCGCATGTAGGCCTTACGAATCTCATCCCGGTCGGCGGGGTTTCTCGCGGGCGAAAACTTCTCCGAATCCACCGCCGTGGGAATCATGGTGATGTTGTCAGAATTCACCCCGTAGGAAGTCTGGAGCTGACTCCCGACCAGATGGGAATTCACGACAAAATGCCCGGTTCCTCCCCCACAATAGATTTTTCGTTCAAGGGATAGTTCGACTTGGTTCTTGAGACGAATCCGTTTCAAGAGAGGAAGATGACGGGCCGAAAAAACGCGATGGCATCCCGCTCCCGCACGGTGAAAATCCTGCACCGTGGTCCGGCCAAAGCCGATTGAAACGTCCGGCTGCAGCTCAGCCAGTTTCGCCCGGGCTTTTCGGTCAAAGTGAAGCAAGCGCCATCCGAACGGAAGCACTGGCCGGGAAACCGGATGTATCTTGACCGGCAGATCCTCGGTCACCGCATCCGTCAATGACGTGACGACATGCACTTCCCCGAGGTTTTTCGCCAACAATGCGCGCGTGAACCCGAGAAGATATTTTTCCAAGCCGCCTTCGGAGACAAACTTTTCATAGACGAGAGCGATCCTCACTTTTCGCCTTGCCGCTCCTTTCCTTGCTGATGCTCATAAAGCCGACTGTGCCGGACAAAGGACGAAAACGCCGTGGCCTTCGCGATCCAATAACCGGGAAACCCGTCCAGAAATCCGAGACGCAAAACGTATCCTCGAAAAAACCGCCACCACGGGCGAAAGACATTCCCGAACAAACTCCACTCCTCCCCATTGGCACGAGCCCGTTCGAGATGAGCATCGGAAAACGAGTACAGCTTTTCGAGAAAACTTGCCGTCGTTGGATAGGAATAATGGAGGAGATCGCTCTTCATCCGGTGCACGACCGCAGCCTCCCTCAACTCCACGTGATCATGCCCGGCGTCCCCACGGAACTCTCCCGCTTGGCGTCGAAACAATCGAAGTTTGCGGTCCGGGTACCAGTCGCCGTGCTTAATCCATCGGCCGAGAAACTGTGATTTGCGGGGAAAGGATGCTCCACCCGCGGAGTCTGCCAAGCTGGAGGAAAGAAAAGCGCGAATCTCATCGCGAAGCTCGGGTGAAAGTTCTTCGTCAGCATCGAGGTTCAAGACCCAGTCTTCCCCACACCTCTCGAGTGCCGCGTTTTTCTGGTCTCTCATCCCGAGCCATTTCTGGTCATGCCAATTGGCTCCGAATCCTTCGGCGACGGCTTTCGTTCCATCGGTCGAGCCCGAATCGACGACGATGATCTCGGACGCCAGGCCATCGAGGCTCTTCAGACAACGGTCGAGCGATGATTCTTCATTGAGCGTGATGACGAAGACGGACAGCGGCAGCTTCATGCGGCGAAAGAATCGAATCTAGCGCCCCGTATGAATTGCGCATGAATGAAGTTACCCAAATCCAAGATCACTTGGGCAAGAATCCGGAATCTCGACCAGTGCCTGTCGAAATTTAAGAATTCCGAATTAATTTCTAGTTTTTCTCAATATTTCCAGCACCTTTAGCGCCCCGTTCGGTGAGAAGGGATAGGAAATCGGAATATCTCAATACCTACGGGTCTCTTTGCCTTCACTCATGCCGCTCTCAGGAAAGTTCCGTTCGATTTTGTCCGGGCGGGCGATCGGACTTCAAACTCAGCTTATCGCACTGGGCGCCGGGGGGATCATCCTCCTGGTCATTTTTTCGTGGGTGGATTTCGCGGCGGAACCTGAAGCACCAAAAGTTGCCAAATCGTTTGAGCGGATGACCGCGCTTTCCGGCGGCGCGACGGAGGAACCGCCAGCACCCAACTATGCAGATGACTTCGCGGACCTGCCTGGTCTTGATGACGATGAAACCGTCGAGGAAGACTTTGAAGGCATCGTTGCTTCCAAAGACAAGGATGCTGACGACGACGACGATGAAGATGAATTCCTCGCTTCCCGCACCGAGAAGGCAAAGAAATCAGGTGGCACTTCTCCAAAGTCACTACTCGTCCAACTGCTCTCCGATGCCGCCCAATACGCTCAACTCACCGACGCGCCCATTGATTACTTGATTCGCATTGCCGCTCTTCAAGATCGCGCTCGTGACAGGAGTGGTGCTCGCGAAAGCCTCGACTGGGCTGCGGAGAACGCTTTTGAAATCGCGGAAGTCACCGAGTTGTCAGAAAATCTTTCGCGGGTGACAGCGGCTCAAGCACGGTATGGCAGCTTGACTAAAGCTGAAGCGTTGAGCGAGTTCATTCCATTCGCCGAAGACAAATGGAAAGCGCTCTCCGAGTTGAGTAAGAACCAAGCACGGCGACGCGCCATCGAGTCCGCGAAGGCAACCGCTTTGGAGATCACCGATGAGCAAAAGAGGTCAGAAACGTTGATCTGGGTCGCCATGCAGCAGGCGGTATTGAAGGATTTTGAGGGAGCGATGAACACGGCGCGCGCTGTGACAGGTCCGCTTTCCAGCCTTGCTCTTGAACGAGTCGCCATCGGGATGGCTCGAGCGCAGGAGACCGGCGAAGCAAAACGGGCCGTGCAATTGATTCCTCGTCCCGACGAAAAAGCGGACGCGCTGGCTGAGGTCGCAGGGATGAGCGCACGCGTGGGCAATGTCGCCGACGCGAGCCAGATGGGATGGATGATTCCAAGCGCATTCGCGACCGAAAAATCACGCGCCTGGGCCCGGATTTCCGACGCCCATGCCCGCAACCGCAATTACAATGAAGCCGTCATCACTGCGAATCTGATCGATGTGCAGGAAGTCCGGGAATCAACTCTTCAGAACATCGCCATTGAAAGGTCACGCGCGGGCGACTTCATCGGAGCGCAATCCACGATCGATCACCTCCTGAACGAATCTGTTCGCAACCAATCCTTGAAAAGGCTCGCTCAAGCGCAGGCAGTTTTCTTCGATGCTTATGGCGCGCGGAAAACCGTCGCCCAGATTCGCGACCCGCTGGAGAAGGAACATGCCCTGGCTACCGTGGCAAAGACTCAAGTCCGCGTTGGTGATTTCGCAGGCGCGGAACAGACCAGCGAATTGATCATCCTTGCCGATCAACGCTCCAGCACCCTCGCCGATATCGCTCGGTATCAAGCACGCGCCGGGGAACTGAATGGCGCGAACACAAATCTCATCGAAGCCTACTCCCTCTCTCTGACCCTTCCCCAGTCACGGCGCCGGTCCGAGATTCTTGTCGAAATCGCCAGCGCACAGGCCGAGGCCAAACAAATCAACTATGCCTTTGAAACCGCGCTCACCATTGATGACCCACGGATGCAAGTCCGGGCCATCGACGCCGTGGCAAAGAGCCAAGCCATCTCTGGAGATGTCGCCGGCGCCGTTATCACCGCCATGAATATCGAAAGCCCTGCCAGTCGCGAATCCACTCTTCTGGGCATCGCCTCAACAGCGGGAGAAGAGATCGATGTTTCCTATGCGCAGGCGATCGTCGATGAATTCGATTATCCCGAACAGAAGGTCCGGTTCATCCTCACGCTCGCTCAGCGGCTACTCCCGAAAAAGACGCTCAGTCCAGTTGGGTTCGCTCCCGACGCCTCCAAGGAATTCTGGCGCAAGCTTGTCGCGCAAACGGGATAACGAAAACTCCTCCCTCAGAAAGCGAGAATTCCTGTTCTCGATAAAAACGGCTTTCCCAGTTCCGTTGAACGGAGCCACGCCGGCGACGAGACATCAAACGGGGATGTAGTTTTTGCGGAAGAGGGACGCCCCGCTCAAAAGTGACTTCTGGCCGGAGTAAGATGATAGCTCCTCTGTTTTCGAAATCCTTGCACCATCACCGCGCTGTCCGGATAGATCTCCGCAACCGCGTAACCGCTATTCCGCGCGCCACCACCCTTCACCATTGCCCGCATGGTCGCATAGTTCACACCGTTGATCCTTCGGCAGGAATTCAAGTGGCTATGCCCCTGAAAAACGCCGACCACTTTTCCTGAATCCTCCAAAACACGCCGGATTTCCGGGGAGTTCCGGACACCAAATGGATTCATCTTGGTGACATCCAGCCTTTGATGGACAAAGGCAAAAGTCGGAAGCGCCGAGGCTGCCAAATCCATTTCCAACCAATCCGTCTGCGATGGAGGTATCGCGGAATCAAAGAAGCGGAAATTTCCTTCGGCATAGGACTGCCCTTCCTTATCGAAGTTACCGTCTAGCACCACAAAGTGGAAGCCACTTCGATCAAACGAATACGGAGGCTCCAAACCTTTCGTCTCATCAAGGAATTCATCCTTCGTCAAACTCTTGAGACAATGGTTTCCGAGGACATGCACGATGTCGCAGTTCGCCTTTTTGAACTCGTCATTAATCGTGCGCAAATGATCCATTTCGCGATCCTTTCCATCCTTGCCATCTATAAAATCTCCTAACTCAACCACAAAGTCCGTCCCCTGCCGATTGAAGAAATCGATCGCTTCCCGAAATTTCCCACGGCTGTGCCGGTAATAATTGAGACCGTTCGAAGCCTTGTCCGCAAAATGGACATCGGAGATCAGACCGACGCGGAGCGCCGGTTTGAACCGGGAGAAGGAGGGCACACTTCCAGTAAACGCGGGGACAGGGTTCCCGCGCAAACGAGAATGGCTGGCTCCAGAAATCAGGACGTGACGCAACAGGCTGGCTCCCAGATTCTGTCGAAGAATGGTTGGATATTTCATTCCGCTTAATGATTAAGAAACATAAAGCGACTCCCAGTATCCACCTTTTTCCCGGCTCCGATAGCTTAAAATCGCGAGAAAATCACTCCCGACGACTCGATTGACGATTCTTAACGTTTTTCCCGAAACTTTCCGGCCACAGGATCCGTCCGGCCTCAGCCGCTCGCCCTACTCTTCGAGCTGAATCAGAATCTCTCGCGGCTTGGCACCTTCACCAGGACCGATAATCCCGCGCGACTCGAGAATGTCCATCATGCGGGCGGCCCGCGTGTATCCAAGACGAAGACGACGCTGCAGCAACGAAGTGGAGGCGCGCTTCTCGGTGAGAATGACCTCGATGCACTTCTCAAGTGCGTCCTCATCTTCATCTGAAACCTCTTCCTCTTCACCCGCCCCTTCGCCGGAAATCGATTGTTCAACTTCGGCTTCGAATTTCGGCTTTCCTTGCTTCGAGCAATGCTTCACCAGATCAACCGCTTCTTCGTCTGTGATCAGTGCTCCTTGCGAACGGACAAGCGTCGAACTTCCCGGAGGCAAATACAGCATATCTCCTTTTCCGACGAGCTTCTCTGCCCCTTTTTGATCCAGGATGACACGACTGTCGAGGGAAGAGGAAACCTGGAAGGCAATACGAGATGGAATGTTCGCCTTGATGATCCCGGTCACGACATCGGCTCGCGGTGTTTGTGTCGCGATGATCAAATGGATTCCCGCCGCGCGCGCTTTCTGCGCAATACGGGCGATGGAAGTCTCCACGTCCGCAGGTGCCGTCTGCATCAGATCCGCCAACTCGTCAATGATGACGACAATGTAGGGAAGTGACTCAGGGACAGCGTTTACCGGCTCCTCATCGTCCTCCATTTCCACTTCCTCATACTCTTCTTCCTCTTCGTCGTGATCCTCAGCGACATTATCGGCCAACGTCACCGCGTGGGTCGTCAATTCTTCCTCCTTCGCCGCAGCACGAGCACGAGGCTTCACTTCGCCGCCATCGCCAGCTTCCAAATCGATGTCGTCTTCACCACTGTAATAAACGACTTCTTCTTCCTCCTCTTCGCCTTCGCCATCCTCGTATTCCCACTCTCCTTCTTCAGACTCCCCATCGCTTTCAGCTTCCTCCTCATCACCTTCTTCGCCCTCCTCTTCTTCATATTCCCATTCTCCATCTTCCTCTTCTCCCTCCACCCACTCTTCCACACTCTCGGCATCCTCAACGACCTCTTCCATTTCGGCCTCCGCATCGAAATCGAGTTCTTCTTCACCATTCGTCCCCCGGGCAGCAGCCGCACGTCGCAACGAATCCGCCTCCGCATCTTTCCGCCGCTTGTTGAATCCTTCGAAGTTTCTCACACTGCAATCCGCAAAGAGCTTGTAGCGTCGCTCCATTTCATTCACGACCCAGCGAAGAGCGAGAATGACCTTCTTCGCGTCCGTGACAACCGGCACGATGAGATGCGGCAGGTCGTTGTAGATCTGCATCTCAACCACCTTGGGGTCGATCATGATGAAACGCAGTTCGTCCGGCGTGAAACGGTAGAGCATCGAGGCGATGATACCGTTGATGCAGACGGACTTACCGCTGCCTGTGGCACCGGCCACGAGGAGGTGGGGCATCTTGGCAAGATCACCGACGACGGTCCGACCATACACGTCTTTCCCGAGCGCGATCGGGATCTTGTGCTTCGGATCCGAGAATTCTTCGTCGTCGAACAACTCGCGCAAGTAGACAGTAAACTTGTCGTTGTTCGCGATCTCGATTCCCACGGTGTCCTTCCCTGGGATCGGCGCGAGAATATTGATTCGCTCCGCCTTCGTCGCCCGTGCGAGGTCCGCCTCCAACTGCGTGATGCGACTGACTCGCAGCCCCGGGCTTGGATAAATTTCGTAGCGAGTGATGGTCGGCCCCCGCGTGATGTCTCCCGCCGTGACATTGATTTGGAATGATCGCAGCGTGTCGACAATGATCTGCTGCATACGGAGCAGCCCCTGCTTGTCGGCAGGCTTGCCACTCACTTCCGCTTCCGAAAGAAGGTCCAAGTCCGGAAGCTCATAGTCCGGGAAGGTTGCTGAACTCAACGCCAGACCAGTACCGCCGCCATCGCCGCCGTTTTCCTTATCCCGATTCCGTCGCAGAACTTCCGCCAGTGTCGGCTTGTTCTCGTCCTTCTCCGCTTTGCGCTCGGTGGCGTCGAAAATCTGCGGTTCGGGCAACTCCAGTTCCGTTTCTTCTTCCACTTCCTCCTCGGCCTCGCCAGCCTCTTCCGTCTCCCCGTCCTCATAGTATTCCCATTCCCACTCGTCGCCCCCTTCTGCCTCAACTTCCTCGCCTTTAGCATCTTCCGCGACAACCGCTGACTTCTTCGAAGCCTTGGGAGTCACTTCTTCCACCTTGGTCTTGTTGGCCTTGTTGATCTTGCGCTCAATCTTTTTGCGCTCCTTTTCGAGCCGCGCCTTTTCGAGTTCCAGCCGCTCCATTTCTCCTGCTTTTTCGACCCTCTTCACCTTGTAAATTTCGATTCCCTTCTCCACGCCATCACGGCAGAGGAAAAAGAAATGGAATGGATGAAAACCCGTCACCATGACCACGCTGGTCAGGTAAACAATCGTCATTAACAAACTCGCGCCCACCGTGCCGATCATGGCGGCGAGAATCTTTTCTCCGATCACTTTCCCCAATCCACCTCCCGCACCGGGGATGTTGTAAACTTCAACCCACGCCTTGAAGAACCACGGCTGGTAATGCAAGAGGCAGCAAGCCGAGAGAATCATCAGCCCCATGCCGATCATTCCCCGTTTCGACAGCTCTGCTTCAAGGAAAAAACGAGAGAGGCCAAACCACATCATCGCTGCCGGGATAAGATACGTCGCCGCTCCAAAAAGAAAATATGACCAGCCGGCAACAATGGCCCCAACCGGCCCGATGAAGTTGTTCACCGGACTCGCGGGCTCCGCAAGCCGACTGAACGGCACCCAGTTCGGCAAATCATCCGGCGTAAACGAAACCAAAGCCAGCAGATGCAGCAGCCCGAAACCCAACATCCCCACAGCCACCATGTCGGTTGGCGGCAGAGCATCGTCGCCAGCCGCCGTCTGCACACGGAATGGAAAGAAGGATGGTCTGGAGGATGATTTCTTCTTGCGGACGTTGGCCATAACGAGGACACGAAAGGTCACCCCCGATGGCCCATAGCTGGTCCGAAGTTTAAAAAACTCAGGAGTTCCAGCCGACCCGCCGCAGGCGACTTCTGCGGGTAAAACTATCGCTTAGATCCTCAATCTTCAACGAATATCTGGAAATTCTAATATTTAAGAAATATTTACTAAATGTCCCGTCTTTTGCTCATTTTCCTAAAATTTCCTGTGCCTGGACGGGTGAAAACTCGGCTCGCCGCTGAGACCGGCCCCGAAGAAGCCGCGCAAATCTACCGGAAGCTCGTTCAATCCGTGTTTCAATCTGCGGGCAGATCCGAAGGCACTTCTCTTCGGGTGGACTTTGATCCCCCGTCAAAAGCCGCCGAAATTGAGGAGTGGATCCGAGGCCTCGGTTTGACGGACTGCAGGTTTCGCGCGCAGGCCGAGGGCGATTTGGGAGACCGGCTCATTTCCGCCTTCACCGCTGGCTTCGATGAAGGACACGATCAAATCGCCGTCATCGGAACGGATTCGCCGGAGATTTCCACACAGCATATTTCCACAGCGTGGCAGGCAATGGATGACGGGGCCGATCTTGTTTTCGGGCCTGCGCTGGATGGCGGCTTTTATCTTTTTGCAGCGAGTTGTCGCGAGCACGTGGCGGCGCTTGAGGGAATTCGTTGGAGCCAACCTGACACCTTGGAACAATGCATGGCCAAGGCGAACGCACGATCATGGAGCGTCTCCTTACTCGAACCGTTGCGAGACATCGACACTCTCGCGGATTGGAACGCCTACTTGGCGAACAAGTGAGCGAAAGTCACTTCGCCTTCCAAGACTCCGCAAATTGCTGGATGACCGCGGGATAGAGCATGTGTTCCTTCTCCTGGATTTTCGCGTGCACCGACTCCGGAGTGTCTCCCGCCACAATCGGCACTTTCTCCTGTCCGAGAATCTTGCCGGCGTCCATCTCTTCCGTCACGAAATGCACGGTACAACCGGTTTCCTTTTCCCCCGCTTCCAATGCCTGCTTCCAGGCTTCGAGGCCTTTGAACTTCGGAAGCAGAGATGGATGGATGTTGATGATTCGACCTTCGAAGTCGGCAAGCAAAGGCTCCTTGACGAGTCGCATGAAACCGGCAAGGGCAACCAGATCCACCCCGGCTGCCCGCAAGCGATCGGAGATTTCCTTCTGGGCCGGAGTTCCAAGCTTCGTCTTGAAAGGTCCCGGATCGATAAACAAGCAAGGTATCCCCCGCGAACGCGCTTTCTCCAAAATCGGAGCTGATGACACGTCGGAAATGACAATGGTCACTTCCGCATCCAAGTCACCGCGATCAATCGCTTCCGCAATCGCGTCAAAGTTCGATCCCCTGCCGGAGCCGAGCACGCCGAGTTTCATTTTACCCGTTGATGCCCTCGCCTCGCTATCCCCCATCGCCTTGAGCGTTTCACTCGTGGACTTACCAGGCACCAAGGACAATATCTCGATTTGGGAATCGCACCGTTCCAACGCTTCGCGCTCTTCCACATTCAGTGAATCGACCGAGTAATCGCCGCCCTTCGCGTAAATGTGGGGTTGAATCTCCTCAATGATTTTGGTCGCCCGCAGTTCATCGAAGACGACGGCCACGTCGACCGATTTCAAGGCCTCGAGAATTTCCACCCTTTCCGCCTCCAAGGTCAACGGGCGCCCTTCCCCTTTCAGTTCCCGCACGGAACGATCGGAATTGACGGCAACGACGAGCGCATCCCCCAACGCGCGCGCTTCGTTAAGGTATCGCACATGGCCCACGTGCAGGAGGTCGAAGCAACCATTCGTCAAGACGAGCTTCTTTCCTTGCGCATCGAGCGCGCTTCGAAGATTTTGCACTTCGTTTAATTGGGCCATCGACGACTATTGGCCCCGCATTGCCTCCCACGAAACTGAAAACTGATCCGTTGCGACGGATTGATACCCTGAATCATGCACGATCCACGACTCGACGAACTTGCCACCCAGCTCATCAATTACTCAACCCAGCTCAAACGCGGGGAGAAATTGCTCATCGACGCCTACGACATCCCGGAAGACATGGTCATCAGTCTCGTTCGGGCTGCGCGGAAAAAGAAAGCCGTTCCCTTCGTCAATCTTCGCTCGAATCGCGTGAACCGGGAACTCCTCCAGGGTGCGACCGAGGAGCAATACGATATTTTTTCCGACTACGAAATGCATCAGATGAAGGCCATGGATGCCTACATCGCGATCCGGGGCAGCCACAACATCACCGAGTTGTCAGACGTCCCGGCGAAGCGGATGGCGTTGGCCCAACAACGCATGCGACCGGTTCTCAATGAACGCGTCAACAACACCAAGTGGTGCGTTCTGCGCTGGCCCCACCCGGCCATGGCACAACAGGCCGGTATGAGCACCGAAGCTTTCGAGGACTTTTATTTCCGCGTCTGCCTCCTCGATTACAAGAGTCTCGTCCCGGCGATGAAGGCGCTCGAACGGCTCATGTCGAAAACAAAAAAGGTCGAACTCAAGGGACCAGGAACTGACCTGCGTTTCTCCATGGATGGACTGAAGGCGATCGCGTGCGGAGGCCGTCACAATATCCCCGACGGCGAGTGCTTTTCCGCTCCGGTCAAAAACTCCGTTGAGGGCGTCATCAGCTACAATGCCCCCACAATCTATAATGGAACGGCCTTCGACTCCATCGTGCTTGAATTCAAACGCGGAAAAATCGTGAAGGCCACCGCCAACAACACCTCGGCATTGAACAAGATCCTCGACTCCGATCCTGGCGCGCGCTACATCGGGGAGTTCGCCATCGGCTTCAATCGCGAGATCATGGAACCCATGCGCGACATTCTCTTCGATGAAAAGATCGCCGGTAGTTTTCACTTCACCCCGGGCCAAGCCTACGAAGGCGTCGCCGACAACAAGAACCGGAGCCAGGTGCACTGGGACATGGTCAACATCCAGCGACCGGACTACGGCGGCGGTGAGATCTGGTTCGACGGAAAGCTCATCCGCAAGAACGGCCAATTCCTCGACGCCGCTTTGAAGCCTCTAAATTATTAGGGGCTCTCAACCCAGATCCAATTTCCCTCACTATTCCGATTTCGTTATGCCTTGGCCGAGTTTCGACACGCGGAATCTCTAAAAAATCGAGCTCCCAAGTCACGAGGTTATACGGAAGAAGCGTCAATTCGAGGAATGTCCTACTAATTTCGCTGATATGAACAATGCGGAATGCGAATTGCGTATGGAAATTCCATAATTTAGGAGATATAAAATAATTTCAATATTAGTGCACGCGAACACCGAGTCGGCGCCGCGAAAGGCGCAATGATCCAAACCTATTACCCGGTTCCTTAGACTTTCATATATTCAACATATATGAAATATGGGCAATCGGGACATCGTTTGGGCAACGACATCGACATGCGTCATCTCCGCTACTTCGTGACAGTGGCATCGGAAGGCAGCATCAGTCGTGCCGCTCGCAAATTATACACTTCACAGCCATCGCTGGGACGTCAAATCCGTGATCTGGAAAGCCGCTTGGGCTTCTCCCTCTTTGATCGCAAGAACCGCTCGTTCACACTGACGCGCGCCGGGAACGTCCTCTTCGATGATTCCCGCAAGCTCCTCGAACAATGGGAAGAGTGGAAAGAGGAAGTCGCGACAGAAGCCGATAAAGCTCCCGATCAGTTTCGCCTCGTCGTTTCTGAATATCTTGGGGGCTCGCTCGTATTCGCGGAGTATCTTCAAGCCCTGCAAAAGGCAAGCAACAACGTTCCGATCAGAGTCATTGATCGACCGGAAGAACCTTCGGCATCGGAAATTCTTGAGGGAGACGCTGATTTCACTCTAACAATGTCTGAGATATCGCATCGCAACATTGCCTCCCTGAAGATCGGAAAAGCACAACTTTGCGCTTACCTTCCCGGAAGCCACCCTCTCGCTGATCAGGAATCGGTCAGTCTGGAAGAAATCGCAGAACTCCCGATGGTGCAATGCGACCCGGCCGCCTATCCCCAGGTGAACGGAGCCGTGGAGGCCTTCTTCAGCCAGCAAGGATTCACGCAAAACGTTGAATATGAGGTATCCCGAGTCTCCACCGCCTTTGACCTTGTCGCCTCAGGCGCCGCCTGTTTTCTGAATTTCGGCCTCGGATATCAAGCACTCGGAAGGGACTTTGTCTGCAAGCACATCGAAGGCGGGACAAAGGTTTACATCTACCTCAGTTGGGTACGCGAGCGCATCGAGCGCACGGCAAGCGACCTCGTCAGTTCGCTGACGAAAGTCGAACGAGCACGCGGCGATGACGCGCCGATGCGAGGCTTGCCGCAAAGAGGCGTTGAACTCACAGCCTGATTTTCTGCGAAGCATTCGGCAGAAGTCGCAAACGAACTCCACTCTTACTCTTCCATCGCAGCGGCATGAACAATATCGAAATCAAACAACTGAACTATTTTCTCCAGGTAGCATCGCTCCTGAACATCAACGAAACGGCCCGGCAGTTGGGAATCTCCCAACCGGCCGTGACGAGGCAAATCCAGCAAATCGAAGAAAGCGTCGGCATGATCCTCTTCCGCCGAAGCCCCAGCGGATTGAAGCTGACCTCGGCCGGCGAATCCTTTTACCATCGTACGTCGAGGTTTATCCGCGATTACCAGGACAGCATTCAACACACTGTATCCGTGAACCGGGAAAGTCAGGGCATGGTCGTCCTCGGCGTCGACTCCGGCATGTTCCTTGTCACCTTGGGACTGGGACGCATTCTCGCTGATTTCAGAAAAGACTATCCACGTTTTGAGATCCGTCCCATCGACGACTTTTCGGGGTCCAGTATCGAGGCCCTCCTCTCCCGGGAACTCGACATGCTGCTTACCACGCGCAGTCTACCAAGTGACTACGCGGGCCTCGTGGACTCCGATGTCATTGAAGGGACTCGCACGGATGTCATTGTAAAAAGCGACCACCCGTTTTCGAAAGCCGAATTCCTGAGCATCGAGGAATTGCATGACTTGCCCATCATCACCCTCGACGAAGACTACCAGCCGGGATTTCTGGAAAACCTCGAAGAAAACTTCGCACGGAAGAACTCCAGATTAAACGTTGTCCAAACCGCCTCCACCGAGACGACTCTCCTCGGCTATATTCATTCAGGAATCGGAATCGCCATTGTGAACGGCAGCATCTTCAAACTCCAGAATGAAGCACTCCGATCCGTGGAACTAATGGGCCTCGACGTCACCACTCCCACGAGGGTGCGAATCCTCGCTCGCCGCGGCGAAAATTACCCTGCTCTCGACGCATTTCGCCAGCATCTCCTGTCACTGAACATGAAGCAAAAGCGAACACTGGAGGAAGCAGAAGAGCCTCTCATCGCCTGAGAGCAGGCATGGGGTGGAAAGCTTTGGGTTGAGAGGCACGAGAATTCGGCCATCTAGTGGAACGTGGCCGCATGAAGCGTCCATACGCGACTACCCCCCCCATGAAACTCTCCATCTTCTGCCTGGCTGCCCTTTGCGCTTCTCTTCTTCTGCCCAACAACTCCGCCGCGGAAGCTCGTCCTAACATTGTCCTCATTATGGCCGATGATCTCGGCTTTGCGGACCTCGGATGTTACGGAAGCGAAATCGAAACTCCGGTCCTCGATTCCCTTGCCGCCAACGGCCTGCGTTTCACCCAGTTTTACAACACGGCGAAATGCCATTCTTCCCGTGTCGCCCTTCTCACCGGGGTTTACTGCGACCAGGCCGGCACGCGATCGCTCCGTCGCGGAGTCACCATCGCCGAAGCCCTCAAGCCTGCCGGATACTTCACCGCCATGTCCGGGAAATGGCACCTCGACAACGAACCGACCGATCGTGGATTCGACCGCTATTGGGGGCACCTCAGCGGCGCGACGAATTTCTTCACCGGCGACGATACCTTTCGTTACAACGGCGAGAAGTGGGACGATTTCGACGAGGACTTCTACGCAACGGACGCCATCACCGACTACTCGATCGAATTCCTGAACGAGGCCGGTGAGTCCCAAAAACCGTTTTTCCTCTACGTCGCCTACAACGCTCCGCACTACCCGCTGCACGCACCGAAAGAAGACGTCATGAAATACCGCGGACGCTACAAGGAGGGCTGGGACAAACTCCGTGCCGCTCGCTACCAGCGCCAAGTCGAGTCGGGACTTATCCCGGAAAAATTCGCCCTGAGTCCCCGTCCTCCGGAAGTTCCCGCATGGGATTCTCTGGATGAAGAGGAGAAAGATTGGGAAGACTTCCGCATGGCCGCCTTCGCCGCAATGGTGGACCGCATGGATCGAAACATCGGACGATTGGTCGAACACCTGAAGCAGATGGGCGCCTTCGAAAATACTCTGTTCCTGTTTTGCAGCGACAACGGAGCCTGCCCGTTCGAAAGGACACGCGGGAAAGACAAAATGCCATGGGATCCGAAGTCTTATTGGACCTACGACACAGGTTGGGCCCACATGGGGAACACGCCCTTCCGTTGGTACAAGCAAAATCAACATGAAGGCGGCATCTCCAGTCCAATGATCGCCCATTGGCCCGTCGGACTGCAGGCAGAGCCAGGATCGATCACCCGGCAGCCCGGCCACCTTATCGACTTTATGGCCACCTGCCTCGACATCGGCGACGCCGATTACCCGGAAAAAGGTCGAGACGGTTCCACCATCGAACCTCTTCAGGGAAAATCTCTTCTTCCCATTCTTCAAGGCAAAGCCCGCCAACCGCATGACTGGCTGTATTTTTATTTCGATGACAATCGGGCTATCCGCAAAGGCGATTGGAAAGTCGTTTCCGCCCGTGGTGCCGCGTGGGAACTTTACGATCTCTCGCAAGACCGCACGGAACTTCATGATCTCGCCACGGAGAATCCCGAACTCACGAAGGAACTCAGTGACCTCTGGTTCGACGTCGCCAAAAATCAGGACCGCCTCGGCGAAAAAAGACTCAAGCCGGTAAGTGATAAGAAGCCCGCTTGGAAGAAGAAGTAAATCGCTAGCGACCCGAAGCACACCTCACACACAGCGTGCTTTGCGGCATTGCCTCCATTCTAGCAAAAGCGATCGGCTGACGGCAAGAGACACACACGCCGAAGTCCGCGCGCCCGATACTCCCCAAAGCGTTCTCCAACCGCGTCTCATCATCACGAAGGCGCTCCAAAGCTGCTTCGTTGACGCTCTTGTCTTGCATCGCCTCAAGGCGAGTCAAACGGCCAAGCCCCTTGTCCGGGGCGATCGGCTTTGTCGCCTCTTCGAGCCCCTCGATCCTTTCCCTGGTCCCGCGCAATTCCTCCTCAATTCGCCGACGGAGGGTCTCTTTTTCTTCCGGGGACATCGGTCGGCACCTTCCGCAAAACCCGCTCAACTGCAAGAGTTTTGCTCCAATCTTCCGAGATATTCAAAGCTTCCATAATTTCCGAAAGCACTTGCAATCCAGTCTCTACACGCTTTGTTTCAATTTTGATTAAGATATCTTAGATATTTGTAATTTTTAATCACTCGCTCCATGCTTATCGGACTCGCTGTCGCCATTCCACCCCTCTTTGCTCAAAACGGATTTAGCTACGCGCTCAAGGAATCATCCTGGCCGGGGATTGTCGTCGTTGTCTGCCTCGTCATCCTGTCCTGCTTCAGCTGGGCCGTCATGGTCACGAAGATGCGAATGGTTTCGCGCGCGAAAAAAGAGACCACTCCGTTTCTTGATGCCTATCGCGATTGCAATAACCCTCTCGCCCTTTTTCACGAAGGCACCCACCACACGGGCACTCCCCTTTTCATGGTTTATCAGGATGGGGCGGCAGAGATGCACTATCAGTTGACTGGTGAGCGCTCAGCCGGCGAAGAGGCAACCTCGGTTCCCGGCGGAAACCGCGTGGTCACTTCGCAAATGCAAACCGTCGAGCGAAGCATTGACCGCGCCATCGGCGAATCCGTCATCAAGCTGGAATCACAAATGAGCATTCTGGCCACTGCCGTCAGTGGCGCTCCGTTTCTTGGTCTGTTAGGGACCGTTTGGGGCGTCATGGACACGTTCAGTGGCGTGGCCTCCGCGGGTGGCGCAGCGAGCCTCAAGACAATGGCTCCAGGCGTCTCCGCCGCACTGGTCACCACCGTCGTCGCCCTCCTCGTCGCCATCCCTGCGATGTTCGGCTACAACTTCATTGTCAACTCGATCAAACAGTTGATCGCCCAGTTGGAAAACTTTGCCGCGGAGATGAGATCGGACTTTGATCGCGCTTTTCTCCAGCACAGTTCAGGCCTTGGCGAAGCCACTCCGGCGCCCATTGCAATCGCACGGCGTGCCGTGGAACCCGCTCTTAAAGAGGAAGTTGAGTCGCCAAGAATCTCCGCGCGCGACCTTCTTGGAAAAGAGAAGAATGGCGGAGGAAATGCCGAGCCCGGCAAGTCGCGCCCTCCACGACGCATCGCCCGCAAAAAGAACACGGATACCAACGGCGAGCTGCCGCTCGCCATCGAAGACCCTGACGTTCTCGAATCCTGACTCTTCGCAAAGGCCACTTTCTCCATGCAACGCGCCCGCCAATATTCGCTCGGAACTCTCTCAGAGCTGAACGTCACTCCGCTCCTCGACCTCGCGTTCGTCATGCTGGTGATCTTCATGATCACCGCTCCGTTTCTTGCGGAGAAATCCGACCTCACTATTCCCAGCAGCAAGGCTTCGCACGATGCCGTCGATCCCTCCAAAGTCATCACTTTGAGCGTCGACAAGTTCAACCGACTCGAACTGGACGAAACACCTGTCGCGTCGTCAGAACTTGTGAGTGAATTGCAATCCCTTAAGGAAGAGAAGCCCGGACTCGGCATCCTCGTCCGCGCTCACGCCAACTTGCCGGTGCAACGCCTCGTCGAAGTCATGGATGACATGCGCAACGCGGGAATCGCCACGGTCGGCGTGGTGACAAAGCCGGACGGCGGCTGACAATCAAAGTGAGCGATTCATCGAGATTCAACGCCCACCTCGCTCTCTCCGCGGTCTCCCACCTGGGGCTGATCCTTCTTCTCATCTTCGCGTTCCGAACGCTGGCCGGAAGCAGCCAGGGAATTGAATCCGCCGAAAAGGAACCACCCGAGGAAATCCCTCTCGAAGAAGCAGCTCCGGAGGACGTCACGTGGCTCAATCCCGCAGAATTTTCCGCCGCCGCAGAGGCGGACGTGATTCCATACGCCCATTGGAAAGTGAGCACCGAGGACCCCGCTTCGAAGATCGTCCTCCCCGCCACGCCGGAACCCGCGTCTCCTCCCCCACTTCCTGAACCGGAGCCATTGCCGGAACCAGAACCTGAACCGGCTCCAGAACCTGAACCTGAACCTGAGCCTGAACCAGAGCCAGAGCCGGTCGAAGAAGAAAAACCTGCCCCTCAAAAAATTGAGAAGGCACCAACTCCCCAAGCCTGCTCCACCGACCATTGTCAAACCCGAGCCCAAACCGGCTCCCCCGATTAAGAAAACCGTTACCAAGACCAGGTCAGTGGTTCGC
>JBCCWV010000010.1:0-45133 GCA_039192745.1 Verrucomicrobiota bacterium
CGGTGCTAAGGCCGGCGAGGAGCGAGGGGCTGGCGTTGTCGATGGCGGGGCTGTTCTGAACGAGACTGAGGGTGCCGGTGACGCCGCCGTTGTCCTGAATTTCCGGGTAGAAATCGTCGAAGCCGGTGGTGAGGAAAACCTGATTCGGGGGAACGATGCCTCCGGAACCGTCGCCGACGATGTTTCCGGACGTGCCGTGCATGATGCCGCCGGCGGAGCCGGGATCGCTGACGAAGTTGTGCGAGGGACTGGTGATGTTGTTCCCTTGGATGTCGTCGAAGTCGAAGGGCATATCCTGCGTGCGCGTATTGCCGGCGATGAGGCAGTTGTTGGCGATGACAGTGGTCGTGGCGCCGATGCAGATGCCGCCCGCGATGTCGCTTCCGCCGCCGTCGCTGTTGGCATCCGCGATGTTGCCGGCGACGGTGACGTTTCTGAGATTGGTGAAGGCGGTGAGCATGAGGCCACCCGCATCGCCGTCGGTGGCATTGTTCGTGTAAGTCGAATTCGAGCAGAGGAACTGTTGTCCGCTGTAGAAGGCGAGGCCGCCAGCCTCGGTGGTGGCGTAGTTCCCTTCGAAGAGGCAGCCTTCGACGGTGAGAGTTCCGATGGCGTCGCTGAAGGCAAATCCGCCACCCTTGAGCGCGGAGTTGTTGACGAACTCGACGTCCTTGAGGTCCACGTCGATGCCCAAGGCGGTGCCAACACCGCCGACATAGATCGCCCCTCCGTAGCCGTCTTCACCTGGGCCGTTGGCGTAGCCGCCCTGGAAGCGCAATCCCTCGATCAAAACGTTCAACGGCGGGGTGCCGTCGATGCGGAAGATGCGGTTATTGTTGCCTCCGTCGAGGGTGAGCTTCGAGGCGCCGGGTCCGATGATCTCAATGGAATCCGAGATGACTATCTGGCCGCTGTCGACGAAGACGAAGTCCGCGAAATCATCGGCGAAGGGCGATCCGGGAGCCGTGCTGAATTCGATCGTCTGCAGTCCGGGCAAGCTGTTGGCGAAGTTGATCGCTTCACGCAAGGAGGTGCCATTGCCGGTGTTCGGGTCGGGATCGCCGTTGTCTTCGTCGAGGTCGGTGGTGACGAGAATGGTGTCATTGAAAAGACCTTCAAAGGCGCCGATGTCGGTATTGATCCCCTCGATGCGGGGGAAGCCGACTCCTCGCTGGTCGGTGGGAAGGGCTTCGGTCGTGTCAAAATCGCCATCGACGTCGAAGGCATCGGCGGGGAGGTCGCTATTGTTGCCCATTTCGAGAGCCGGAGAATCCGCGGCGAGGGGGAAGTAAAAAGTAGAGGACCCGGAAATGAGTAAGCCGATGAGATCGCTGAGGACGGTTCCGGTGTTGGCGAACGTCATGTCGCTTCCGAAGCCCGTGGCCCCCGTGGGGTCACCGATGAAGTTACTGCCGTTGCTGATGAAGGCCCCTTCCACATCGACGCTCGGCGGCAGTGAAGGTAAGCCCACGCCATTGCCGGCCACGATGGTATTGTTGAGGGTGATCGACCCCAGGTTATTGAAGAGGGCTGGCTTTCTTTCGTTCCGGGAAAGGGTGCAACTTGAGAGTGTGACGCTTGCGGTGGCGGTGTCGTTGTAGATGGCGGCTCCCGTCTGGAATGTCGCCCGGTTGTCGAAGAAGGTGGCGTTCGTGATGTCGACGGTTCCACCCAGGTTGTAGATGCCGCCGCCGCTGTTCGTCGCGTTGTTCTTTCTGAAGATGGTATTGACCGCCGTCAAGCTCGCGCCGTTGTCCACATACACGCCGGCACCGTTCCCCAATCCGTTCGCCTTGTTGGCATTCACATCGCAACCGAGCAGGGTGAGGGAACTGTTCGCACCGAGGAGGACGCCGCTGCCATTTCCAGAAGAGTTGGTTCCGTTGGAGACTTGAATGTCCCGGAAGGTGATGCTGTGACCTCCCGCGCCGATGTTGATGACCCGGCGAGAGTTCGCGCCGTCAATGTCCGTCATGTTGGAGCCGTCGCCCTGAAGGGTCAGGTCCTTGTTGATCGTGATTTCCGCGCTCTCCTGAAAGGTGCCGTCGGCGATGAAGACGGTGCATCCGTCTCCAGCCGCATCGATGGCGTCCTGGACGGAATCGAAGGCGTTGACGCCGAAGGTGAGGCCGGTGACTTCGTCGGGCGTGCCGGGTTTCCAAGTTACGATGTCGCCGGGGGTGGGAAGGGGCGTCGCGCCGTGATTGACGTCGATGGTGTAGTCTCCGGCTTGATCGACATAGGTGTCGCAAAGGAATTCGATGGCGCCGATGTCGACGAGGGAGGAGCCATTGGAATCGCCGTCAAGGAGACGCGGGAAGCCGCTGCCACGCTGGTCGTAGGGGGCGGCTTCGGTGGTGTCCATGTCGCCGTCGATGTCGAGGGTGTCGGCGGGGATGTCGGCGTTGTTACCGGTGTCGATGGCAGGGGAGCCTGAGATGAGGGAGTGGGTAAGGGTCGGTCCGCCGTTGTCGGCGAGGTTGACGTCGAGGAGGTCGGCGATGGTGGTGGAGGTGGTGCCGAAGGTGAGGTCGGAGCCGAAGGAACCGCTGCCGGAGGGATCGCCGATGAAGTTGCTGCCGCTGCTGGTGAAGGTGCCGAAGACGTCGGGTCCGCTGAAGCTGGCGGTGTTTCCGGCGATGATGCAGTTGTGGATGGTGGCCGGGCCGGCTAGCCGGCGAATGCCGCCCCCTGAAACGGGGGTGGAGTTTCCCGTGATCGTGCAATGAGCGAGTGTCAATCCGCCTCCGGCGGCGGTGAGAATACCTCCGCCGCCGTTTATTGCACTAATGAGCGTCGAGTTCCCGGAAATGGTCGAATTGAAAACGGAAACAACGCCGTTGTTCTCATTGTATATGCCGCCGCCTCCGAAACCACCCGTTGCCGAGTTTCCGGAGATGGTGGAATTGAAAATAGTAACGGTGCCATTGTTGGTGTTCAAAATGCCGCCGCCCTGAATTCCCGTGTTGTCGGAAATGGTGGTATTCGAAATCGAGACCGTGCCGCTGTTTTGGTTGTAGATTCCACCGCCGCTGTCGGAAATGGTGGCGTTGGAGATCTTGAGCGTTGCCCCCCGGTTCCGTATACCGCCACCGCTTCCAGCCGCAGGCCTTCCGCGAGTGATGGTGAGACCGTCGAGGACGACGTCGATGGGGGAGTTGGGGAGGTCGATGACGCGGTAGGCATTGTTGCCGTCGAGGGTGGTGGAGATGTCGCCGTCGCCCTGGAGGGTGAGGCTCTTGGCGACGTCGATCTGCGCGCCTTCCTGGTAGGTGCCGTCGGCGATGTGGACGGTGCAGCCATCCCCGGCGGCATCGACGGCGGCTTGGACGGAATCGAAGGCGCTGGTGCCGAAGATGAGGTTCGGAACGGGGCCGCCGCTGGTGCCGTTCCAGGTCACGGTGTCGCCACTAGAGATGCCGGCGGGCGCAACGTCGTTGGTGATGGTGTAGTCTCCGGCTTGATCGACATAGGTGTCGCAAAGGAATTCGATGGCGCCGATGTCGACGAGGGAGGAGCCATTGGAATCGCCGTCGAGGAGACGCGGGAATCCGCCGCCGCGTTGGTCGAAGGGGGCGGCTTCGGTGGTGTCGAAGTCGCCGTCGAGGTCGAGGGCGTCGGCGGGGATGTCGGCGTTGTTGCCGGCGTCGATGGCGGGGGAGCCGGGGAGGAGGGCGTGGGTGAGGGTGGGACCGCCGTTGTCGGCGAGGTTGACGTCGAGGAGATCGGCGATGGTCTGGCCGGTGCTGAAGGTGAGGTCGGCGGCGAAGCCGGTGCTGTCGGATTTGTCGCCGATGAAGTTTTTGCCGTTGCTGGTGAAGGTGCCAATCACGTCGGGTCCGCTGCTGGCGGCGGTGTTGCCGGCGATGATGCTGTTGTAGATGGTGGCCGAGCCGCCGCTTCGATTGATGCCGCCGCCGGCGGCGGCAAAGTTCCCCATGACGGTGCACTGGCTGAGGAAGAATGTCCCATTCGAAAGAATGCCACCACCTGCTCCAACGGGGGCGCCGCCATTGTTTCCGGAGAAAGTACACTGGGTCGCAGTCAGGGTACCGCTATTGTTGACGCCTCCTCCGCCAGAGAATCCTAAATTTTCCGAGATCGTAGAATTTGAGATCGTGAGGATACCTTGGTTGCGGATGCCGCCGCCTGCGGTGGCGGAGTTGCCGGATATTGTGGAATTGGAAATGGTCAGGGTAGCCCCTTGATTACGAATGCCACCTCCCGGTGCATTTCCCGGATCTCCATGGGTGACGGTGAGACCGTCGAGGATGACGTCGATGGGGGAGTTCGGGAGGTCGATGACGCGGTAGGCGTTGTTGCCGTCGAGGGTGGTGGAGATGCTGCCGTCGCCTTGCAGCGTGAGGCTCTTAGTGACGAAAATTTCCGCGCCTTGCTGGTAGGTGCCGTCGGCGATGTGGACGGTGCAGCCCTCCTCGGCGGCGTTGACGGCGGCCTGGACGGTAGTGAAGGCGTTGGTTCCGAAGATCAGGCCGGCGACGGGGCCGCCGTTGGTGCCGTTCCAGGTGACGGTGTCACCGGCGGAAGGCACGATTCCCACCGGAGCGACGTCGTTCGTGATGGTGTAATCCGCGGCGGCGTCGACGAAGGTGTCGGTGAGAAAGTGGACGATGATGTGACCACTATCCTGGTCTCCGCTGATAGTGATGGAATTGGTGGTGGCGCTGTCGAGGGTGTAGTTGCCGGTGCCGCTTGCCACGAACGCGACAGGCAGGCCGCCGGGGAAACTGGGGGCATCGAGGTTGGTGATGGTGTAGGTCCAGGTCGCGGTAGCACCCGCGCTTCCGAAACCTTGTACCCGAATGCGTTCTTGCTGGATATCGAGGTCAAGGGTGAGTCCCGCGTTGCCGTTGTTTTCCGTGCCCGGGATTCCGATCTGGACGCTCACGTCCGCGGCACCGGTGGCGTTGACGTTTCGATTGCGTGGAAAGGGCGGGGTTCCGGTTTCCGCAACGAGGTTGTTGGAGAAGGTGAAATTGACGTCGACGTTGTCACCGATGAAGTCGAGGGGCTCGCAGGTGGGAGCAGGGAGAATTGTCTGGATGGTCTGGATGTTAACGGTGTAGTTGCCGCCGTCGATGGGATTGCTGAAGGACTGGACGGAAGTGGTGGCGGTGTTGAAGAGCGTTTCCCAAGTCTCCCCATCCTCGAGGGTGAAGGTGCCACTGCCCGTCCAACTGACGATATCGCCGGCGACGAGAGCAGGGTAGTTAACGCTTCCGAGGGTATCCAGTTCGACGTCGTCCCCACCGAGAGTCGCCGATCCATCGAAGTCGATGAGATCAAGGATGCCGAATTGGACACCATTGCGCCGGTAGCTCACGCCGCCGTTCGACAGAGCGAGATCGTCGTTCAACGAAGTGTTCATGGCGTCGTTGAGAATGTCGCCGAGATCGTTGTCGAAGGTGGAAATCCATGCAGCAGTAGTGCCAGCCGATGGTGCGAGAGGGGCAAGGCCAAGACCGGAGATGGTGCTCGTCACCGCCCTCGTCACCGTCACGCTTCCGGATGCCTCGTAATTGATGACATTGCTTCCGACAGAGCCGGTGAGATTGAGAATGAGATCCGCTCGACTCGTGGTGGCGAATATCGTCAAGGTCAGGACCACTCTGGCGAAAGTGGAAATGGACAGGCGACGGGGAGGCAGAAGTGTATCAGCGGACATGCTGGAGCGTAATTGGATGGGAGAGCTGGTTGGGTGAGACGACCTTGGTTGAGGCTCGCCTGTTAGGTTGACGGACGAGTACTAGACATACCCGGATTCGCATTAGGAATAGCCGGATTTTTCTTGGAATTGAAGGGAAAAAGGTGAGGGAAACCGGGGGAAAATGATGGTTTTTGCGGAGAGTGGGGAAAATCAGTCAAAAACAGGTGATTTGCCGTCGTGACTTGCTTGCTGCCCGGACTCTCCGGGTGAAGACGGTTTGAATTCAAGCAGTGAAAACTTGTGCATTTGTGGCTCAAGCTTTCAAAGAAGCGATCTCCTGATTGCAGCGGCGAAGTCGGTCCACGTTGATGAGGAGGATGTTCCGAAGGATCTTCGCGTGCACGGTCGGCGAGGCGGATTCGAGTTTGCGCAAGGCCTCGAGAGAAAAGGTGTAACACGTCGATTCCTCGTCGGCCCAGACGTCGGCTGATCGCGGGCTGCCGTCGATGACGGAGAGTTCTCCGAATGGTACCCCGCGACTGAAGGCGGCGACGCGTTGGCGGCGTTCTGTTCCATTCTTGGAGTTGTGAAAGATGCTGACCGAGCCTTTGGCGAGGAGGTAAAGTTGGTCGGCGGGCGACCCTTGTTCGACGATCTTGCTTCCGGCGGGAAAGGTTTCCATCTCGAGCAGGCTTTCGATCTCCGTCAGTTCCTTCGAAGTGAGCCCGGTGAAAATGTCGAAGTCATGAAACGCGTGAAGCCCGCTGACGGCTGGCTGTTTGACGTGTTCCTTGACGATGAGGTTTTCGCAATACTCGAGAGCATTGTCGATATCGGTGGCGAACTTGGCTTTCACTTCGCTGGAGCTGAAGCGGTCGCGGTCGAGAACCGGAGCGGGATCAACGAAGATGACTTGTTTCCCGGTTTCGACTTGTTCGGTGACGGTCTTGTTCAGGAGGTCTTCGGTTGCGCGGTCTGTGAGGGAGACGCGGCTGAGATCGATGACGATGGTCCACGCTTCCTCGGCATTGCTTGTGATCTTGCGCACCAGTCTTTCGACGGCGGCAAAGAAGAGGTCGCCCTGCATCTCGATGATGACGACGGACGATCCATGCTCGCGGATGGCCTGGTGATGGGCCTTCGGGCGCTGGCGGTGGGAGCCGACTTCGGAGAGTTTGTAAACGCGGCGAATGACTTGTCTGGAGACGCTGGGGGAATTGAAAAGGTGAAGGTTGAAGAGCTTGGATAGCTCGGAAAAGGCGCGAACACCGCGGACGGTGTTGCCTTTGGCGTCGAGCCGCGGCGAGAAAACGGCCACGCCCAGTTGGCCGGGCAGGACTCCGAGGACGCCGCCGCCGACACCGCTTTTCGCGGGCAGGCCCACCTTGAAAATCCATTCACCGGAGTAATCATACATGCCGCAGGTGCTCATGACGCTGAGGACGCGTTCCACGTTTTGCGGCATGAGAACCCGTTCCTCTGTCACCGGATTGATGCCACCGTTGGCGAGCGACGCGGCCATGAGGGCTAGGTCGCGGCACGTCACAAGGATGGAGCATTGCTTGAAATAGACCTCGACGGATTCCTCCACCGGGTCGTCGAGGACGCCGAAGTTTCGGAGGAGGTAGGCGATGGCGCGGTTGCGGAAACCGGTCGCGCTTTCGGAGCGATAGACGTCTTCGTCGACGGGTAGATCGTTGTTCGCGTAGGCGCTGAACTTGGCGCGGATTTGTTCAAAGCGTTGTTCGAACCCGTCGCCTTTGACCATGCCGGTGGCGGCGATGGCGCCGGCGTTGATCATGGGGTTGAAAGGACGGCCGGTGCCGGGATCGAGGCTGATCGAGTTGAAAGCCTCACCGGAGGGTTCGACGCCGATGCGTTTTTCGACCTCGTCGATCCCGTGGGCATCGAGGATCATGCCATAGGTGAACGCCTTCGAGATCGACTGAATGGTGAACGTCTGTTCACAGTCGCCGATGGAATAGCCGTGCCCATCGACGGTAAATACCGAGATGCCAAACCACTCGGGATCGGCCTTCGTCAATTCGGGGATGTAGTCGGCAACGTTGCCTTCCGTGCAGTCTCGATACTTGTCGAACAAGTGCCCGATGATTCGGGAAATCGTGTTTTCCATTTTTGCCGTGAGGAGGAGCGACGCATGCCGGTTGGAGCATCCGTCAGGAGGTTAAGCTCCTCCGATTGAGGCAGTTTTCGTGCCGAAGTTCGAGGGAAAAATCGGCCCGATTTCGCGTGGATGAAGCGGCGAGATTAGAGAGCGGCGGTGCCGTTCGGCGGCCCACTTGGTCCGGTGTCACGATCTGGTCGATCGGGCAGGACAACGGGTGGTGGTCCTGTCGGTCCGGTGTTGCCTTCGCGGGCGGGTGGTCGGACGTTGCGACGGACGGGTGGGGGCACGATGCGGTTGTTGGGATTCTGGTTGACGACGTTGCGAATTCTTCGGATGACGCGGTCAGGCGGGTTGTGCGGGAAGGTTTGGCCGCGGCGGTTGCCGGCGACATTGACTTGAAGGAGTCGGCCGTTTTGCTTCAGGTTATTCTGTTGGATGATCTCGCGTTGGATGACGGGGACGTCTGGCAGCGGGCCCATTCCACCACCCATGAGGGTAGAGGTCTTGACGAGCCGGCCGAGGTCGATCGTGAATTTCCGGGGAAGTTGTTGCGCGTTCGAGTTCATCGCGACCATGTCTCCCGGGAGCAGTTGCATTTTCTGGCCGGGATTGATGTTCAAGGAAAACTCGAGAGAGCCTTCGACGACGATGATTTTGATGATGCCGGGTTTGATGACGTTGCCGAGTTCGTCGAGGACGGGTGGAACGTATTCGATGAGGATGGTCGTGCCGGTGATGGCGGCGGTGACGGCGGCGGTTTTTACCTGAGTGCGGCCAAGCGACTTCGGCACCTGCATGAGAAGGGTGCCTTTTTCGAGCTCAACGTCGCGCTTGCCTTCGAGAAAGCTGAAAACGCTGTTCGATCCGAGGCGGACGAGCGATTCGTCGGGAAATTGCAGCTCGGCTCGCGAGCGCTGGCCGGTTTGCACGGCGGCGCTTCCGGAGACGACATCACCGGGGGTTGCGGGTCGGGCGGACTGGGAACCGGTGAGGAGGCGAACGTCGTTGACGGTTTTCGTGACCTTCGCGGACTTGAATTTCGCGGCGCTCGCGGTCGTGGAGGGCAGAATCATCCCTGCCGCGGTTAGCAGCAAAATCAGGGATTTGAGAGCTTTGTTGGACGTGGACATATCCTTCTGACGATTAGAATTGCACTTCTATGCTGATGGATGCGCCGACATCGCCGACTTCGTAGTCGCCGCCGTCGATATTTGAGTCGTTGATTGAGTAGCTGCCGGAGAGGACGAGGTCGATTCCCTGCCGAAGCTGGGCAGAGGCGGAGAGCCCGGCGGTGTGCAGAAGATCAGTGCGACCGTCCTCGGTGTAATCGAGGACGAAAAATTGGTAAAAGGCGGACAAGTCGATCTTGTCGGTGGGGAAGAAAGAGTAACCGAAGGTCGCGCTGTGCTCGTGGCGCTCGGCGAAGCCAGGATTGCCATTGAGACTGAATTCCGACGCGGCGCTGCCGAAGAGGAGGTGCTTCCGGCCGAGGATGACCGGCTTGTAGAGACCGACCTCCAGCGTGTGATCGGTGAAGAGTTCGTCGTGATCACGGGCACTGAGCAAACGAATGTGATTGTAGCGGAACCACGCGGAGAGGTCGTTCAATTCGCGGAAAACGTGGATCACGCCAACCGAAGCTTCGAGGCTGTCAAAGTCGAGGACGCTGTTGTCGGCGTAGCGGAAAAAGGAGTAATCGACGTTGAATTCGCCGTAGGTGTTTCCCGTGATTTGCGGGATGTAACTGAAAGCAACTTCGGATCGCGAGTAGAAGTCATCCAGCTCATCGGTTTCCGTGAGGCCGGCATTCGATGTCCAGATTCCTTGTTGGTTCAGGCGAAAGCTAAACGGCTTGTAGTTCCCCTGCGGCATGAGGATCAATTGATCACCGAGGTCGGAATCGCCGGGGCTGCTCGGCGCATAGGCAAACCCCGCCGGATCGGTCATCGGATCCAAATCGTCAAAAATTGAGGCCCCGAAACTGATGTCGGGTCGTTCCAGTAGGCTCGTGTTCTGCGCCGCCTCTTCCGCTTGAGCCCACGATGCCAAAATGGCGGCGACCGCAGCCAGCATCGAAACGAAACGGATGGGAAATTTGGGTTGGTGCACGATAGGCGCGCCCCGGAGGACGAGTTGCGAGGGAGGAGTGAGTAGGGCGAGTTTCGCTAACTAATGAAGATCAACAACTCCCGCCTACAGCGGACATTATGCCAAATTTCTTTGGGAAACCAAGGCCAAATCACCGGAAATTCGCTGATTTTTCGCCGGAATTCCGAGGATTAGCTAGGAGAATCGCCTTTGTCGTGGCGATGAATTCTTTTCGCTTTTGTTTCCCATCCCGCCGGTCATAGGTGCGCCGTGGAAAATCCTTTCCGTGAGCAACTTGTTTCCCGCAACGCACCCGAGCCGTGTTCGCTCGTCATTTTTGGTGCAACCGGCGATCTCACCCACCGCAAACTCATCCCCGCGCTCTACAACATGGCGCTCGATGGTGACCTGCCGCCGAACCTGAATGTGGTCGGCTTCGCGCGCCGCGACAAGACCGACGAGCAATTCCGCGACGAACTTGCCGCCGTGAACAAAGAGGTCTCTCGCCAACCGCACGACGACGCCGTGTGGGCGCAGTTCAGCCAATCGATCTACTACCACCAAAGCACCTTCGAAGACCGCAAAGGTTACGAAGCCTTGAACGCGCGACTCGACGAACTCGATGCGAAAACCGGCGGCAAGGGCAATCGCATGTTCTACCTCGCCTCCGCGCCGGAATACTTCGACGACATCATGCTGCGCTTGAAAGCCGTCGGATTGAACCAACCGAAGAACGGCGGTTGGTCGCGCGTCATCGTCGAGAAACCATTCGGCAAGGATTTGAAAACGGCTTTCGAATTGAACGAGGTCGTGAACCAGACTTTCGAGGAAGCCGACACTTATCGGATCGACCACTATCTCGGGAAAGAAACGGCGCAGAACATCATGGTCTTGCGCTTCGCGAATGGGATCTTCGAGCCGCTCTGGAATTCCAATCACATCGACCACGTCCAGATCACCTGTTCCGAACACTTCGGTATGGAAGGCGGACGCGGTGGTTACTACGACAAGTCCGGCGCCACGCGCGACATGGTGCAAAACCACCTTCTCCAGCTCTTGAGTCTCGTCGCCATGGAGCCCCCCACCGACCTCTCCGCCGACGGCGTCCGTGACGAAAAAGTGAAAGTCCTGCGTTCCTTGCGCCCCTTGCGCGGTGACGACGTCGCCAAACACGTTGTGCGCGCGCAATACGCCGCCGGTTCGATCAACGGCGAAAGCGTGCCCGGCTACCGCGAAGAAGATCGCATTGATCCTAACTCAATGACCGAAGCCTACGTCGCCCTCACCTGCCACATCGATACGTGGCGATGGTCGGGTGTGCCGTTTTATGTGCGCATGGGCAAGCGATTGCCGAAAAAAGCGACCGAAATCTCCATCCACTTCCGCCGCGCCCCCAGCGTCCTTTTCCAAAAGATGCCGATGACCGGCAGCCGCAACATCCTCACCATCCGCATCCAACCCGACGAGGGGATTTCCCTCCGCATGCTTTCGAAAATGCCCGGCACGTCTCTTCGCATCGAGCCGGTGAAGATGGACTTCCACTACAGCACAAGCTTTGGCAAATCGAGCCCCGAAGCCTACGAGCGCCTCCTCCTCGACGCCATGGCCGGCGACGCCACCCTCTTCGCCCGTCGCGACGAAGTCGAAAGCGCCTGGGCCTTCATCGACCCCATCCAGGAAGCCTGGCACGAATCCACGACCCCACCCCCCATGACCGACTACCCCGCCGGATCATGGGGCCCCAAAGAAGCCGACGAAATGCTCAAAGCCAACGGGCACGTTTGGCGGCGGTTGTAGGGAAAGAACCAGCTCGAAGAAAAACCGGGATGGGGATGGGAAGAATTTAACGGGACGCACTTGGATTGTGCTTGACCGATATTCGCGATTTTCGGTAAAATTTCAATTGGGCACCAACCTCGCTTAGGCTCGGTGGACCAATATGAACTCTTCGGCTAAGAATGGCAGCCATGAATCTCCTCTCCTACAAGATCACCGAGTTTGAGGGCAGCCATTGGGTGCACCTCGTAGTCGATGGCAAACCACTCGAGGAGATCGTCGGAGGTGAGACAGGTGGGTTGCATAGCTCATACTTTGAGCCCGACGATTTCCCTCATTTACCCCCTCGGAGTGGGCATTGGGATGGCGAGACATACATGGTGTCCCATTGCGAATGTGGAGAGTACGGCTGCGGTAATACCCATTGCCGATTTCGTATCTTGGGTGACAAAGTCATCATGGATCGTTTTCAAACCGGCAAGGAATCCGAGGGGACCACCGTGTTGGAGTTCGATAAGACAAACTTTGATGCCGTGAAGGATGCCGTATTGCGAACACTCCAAAACAAGATGCAGAACAAGTCGGCGCATAGCTACCCCTGAGCCGACCTGAGTTCGATGATCACTCGTAACCCAACGCTCAACCCGCAGTCGAAAGCACGCTCCCGGTCAAGGGGTGCATGGCCTTTGACGTGCACCTTCAAAAAATGCCCTCCGAGATTGAGCGTAGATTTTTAGTGGATGGAGACTTTCCCACTGGTCCTGCTCATGAAATTACACAGGGTTTCCTCAGCACGGACCCAGATCGTACGGTTCGTGTGAGGGTGGCTGGGGAGAAGGCTTGGCTGACGATCAAGGCGCGCGGAGAGGGTATTGCGCGTCATGAATTCGAATATGAGATTCCAGTGACCGAGGCGCAGGAGATGTTGAAATTTTCAGTGGGGACCGATGTTTCTAAGATCAGGACTGTGGTCAGAGTGGGAGAACACGAATGGGAGGTCGATAAATTTTTGGGAGCGAATGAAGGCCTTATCGTCGCCGAAGTGGAACTAGAGCATGTGGGTGAGGAATTCGAAGTCCCTGCCTGGGTCGGTGAAGAAATTACCACGGATTCGCGGTTTACGAATGCGATGCTCGCTAATTCACCGTATTCAACTTGGGAAACAAAACTTTGAGTGATGTCAGCTGCCGATTCTGAGCCGTTCCTTCCGCAATCATACTCAGCAATAGGTGTGTTCTCACGTGAGAATCTGATACCGAAAGCTCTGAAAAATGATCAACCCTAAAAGTGCAGCCGTGAAAGTCTCCTCTATTGCCATCGCGTGTCTTATGTCTGTGACAGTTGCGTGCAAGCCCCAACCTGATGCTACGCCGGTGGAAGCGACTGATCCATCTGAAGAGCTTTTCCTGGCAGGAGCTGATGATAGATCGACTTGGAGTGCTTGGGAGATCGAGGACGATTCAGTGATGGGAGGGGTGTCTCGTGGTCGTTTCGAGGTGAACGAGTCTGGCAACGCGGTTTTTAGTGGAAGGGTATCTCTAGAAAACGATGGCGGATTTTCTTCCATTCAGTCCTACTTCGAGCCGATTGTCATCACTGGTTATAAATTCGCCGAGATACTCCTAAAGGGAGACGGGAAGCAATACCAGTTCAGGGTAGAGACAGATCGGACCGAGAAGCATTCCTACATCCACAATTTCGCCACATCCGGAGATTGGGAGACGATTATTGTGCCGCTCACCAGCATGAAGCCACGGTTTCGTGGTGAGGATTTAGATCTTCCGGATTACCCTGCGAAGCGTTTGGGTCATGTGAGATTTATGATTTCCAACGGGAAAGCAGAGGAATTTCGTCTTGAAGTTGCTCGAGTTGTGTTGCGTAAAATAAGTAGCGAGTAGCAGTAGCTTTGACGAATTCAAGCTCTCGCCCTTTCATGCGTAAATTATCCGGCCTTTGAGGCCCCTTTAATCATGAGCTAAATCGGATGAAGTCTCTCTCCCTCATTCTCATTTTTTGCGTGGTTTCCTCTTTGAGATCATCGCTTCTTTCCGCGCAGGAAACTAAGACAGGCGTTTCGGCTTTTTCTTCCGATGGTGGAACAAGGAAGCTTGTTCACTGGGATGACTTCGACGCAGACTTATCGCAGTGGGTCGTCGAGCAGGCGCCCGCTGGGACGACTCGGGTTGAAGATGGGAAACTGGTTATCAATGATGCCAAGGGGTGCACTGTTTGGTTCAGGGAGAAGTTGGATGGGGCGATCATGATCGAATATGAGGCGACCATGATTGAGGACGGCGGGAAGAACGACCGGGTGAGTGATTTGAACTGTTTTTGGATGGCCGTCGATCCTGAGAACCCGGAGGACATTTTCGCGAACAAGGAGCGGGGTGGCGTGTTCAAGAATTACCACCCACTGCGGCTGTATTATGTGGGCTACGGCGCCAACAACAATACAACCACTCGATTCCGCCGGTATCCAGGTGGGGGTGAGCGTCCGGTTCTTCCCGAGCATGACCTTCGGGACAAGAAGTTCCTACACACGCCGAATAAGAAGATAACGATTCAAATCATCTGCGATGGTGAGACGATCCGGTATTTGCGTGATGGAGAGATCGTCTTTGATTTTCGCGACAAGGCTCCGTTCACCGAAGGTTGGTTCGGCTTCCGGACCGTGCGGAACCATATGGCGATCGACAATTTCCGGGTTTATCGACTGCGCCCCCAAGAAACTCATGGCAAAAACCAAAAAGGAACAGATCAGCGCACTCCTGAAAGCGATTGAGACCGGGGATCCGGAAGCGGTCGCGGTGGTCAACGAGGCGAAATACATTCAGCACAATCCGCTGACCCGGGAAGGGAGCGTCGGATTGGCGGAACTTTTCAAGCGACTGGCGAAGACGTCTCCCCGCGTGGAGATCGTGCGAGTTTTTGAAGACGGCGATTTCGTTTTCGCGCACACGGATTACGACTTCAATGTGGTGGAGGTCGGGTTTGAAGTCTTTCGATTTGAGGACGGATTCGTGGTGGAGCACTGGGACAATCTGCAGTCCAAGCCGGACCGACCGAATCCATCGGGTCACACGATGCTGGACGGTGCGACCGAAACGGCGGACGTCGAAAAAACGGAAGAGAACCGGGAACTCGTCAGAGCCTTTGTCGAGGAAGTTCTCTTGAAAAACCAGCCAGACCTAGTGGAGCAGTACGTGGCTCAAGAAGGCTACGTGGAGCACAACCTGCAGATGTCAGACGGCTTGCCAGCGCTCCGCCAAGCTCTCACCAGAAATGAAGTTTGTCGAAGTTACGAACAACTCCATCGGCTGCTTGCGGAAGGAAATTTTGTCCTGTCCGTGTGCGAAGGGCATCTCGGAGATGATCATGTTTCCTTCTATGATTTGTTCCGGCTGGCCGACGGGAAAATCGTCGAGCACTGGGACATTGTCGACAAGGTGCCTCCCCGAAGCGAATGGGTGAACGACAACGGGAAGTTTTGAGCGAAGCGGCTAACCGCGCCAGCTCCTCGCGATGATGTCGGAGATGGTCAGTACCGGGAAGGGCGCGAGGTCGGTGCGCCATTCGAGTTCGACGATGGGGCGATAGGTGCGGCCCCATGAGAAGTCTTCGACGATCTTGAGGCCGAGTTCACTTTCCTTGGCGATAAGGGCGTAGGCTTCGACGTCGGGATCGACGGGAGAGACGAGACGGTAGGCGACGTAGTTGCCGAGGTTGGGAATGGATGGGCCGAAGTAATGGGTGCGGCGGAGAATGACGCGGAAGTCGGACTTCGGTGTGGTGTTGATACGGACGAAGTTGGTGAAGAGGCGGTCATGGAACTGTGCGAAGGCTTTCCAATCGACGCGGTAACCCTCGGCGGTTTCTTCGACGGACACGGGAACTCCGTCGGGTGCGCTGTCGGTGGTGACGTTGTAAACGTAAGTGCGGAGGCTGGTGCCGGGGACGGTGCCGGCGATGGTCATGTCAATGGAATCGGGTTTGATGGCGACCTGATCTTTGGTGGCGTAGTAAGCGCGGAGTTCGGGGGCGTATTTTTCGGCGTTGTGGATCCAGAGCAGACGATCTTCGGTGGTTTCCGCATTGAGGAAAGCGGTCAAGGTCTTCATGGAGTCGCGCGAGATGGCGACGAGTTCGGGATCATCGTCGATGACGGGGGCGGGTTGATTGAACTCTGGATTGTCGGCGGGCGAGGGAGTTGTTGGTGACGAATCTGCATTTTCGGTAACGGCAGGTGTGGTGGTTTCTGGCGTTATGTTTTCGACCGGAGCGGGTTCTTCGGCGATGCGGATGCCCGGAGGAAGGTTGCTGGATTCTTCCTGGCTGGAGTTATCGGTGGGAATGCCGACGACTTCGTTTGGGGTGGACGCGTTGGCGCTGGCGGCGGCGGCAAGAATGGCAGGGGGAAGGTTTGAGGTTTGAGGTGCAATGTTAGTCTCAGGGGTGGCGGTCGTGTTGGGATCGACGGGTGCCGGAGGGCGAGTGCCGGGAGGTTCAGTGGCGGAGATTTCGTTGGTCGACCACATGGGGTTGAGTGGCGGGGTGGAATCTGATTCTGTCGCTTCGGTTGGAGCGGGTGCCGTCGTGGCATTGGAAGGCGGCGTGGTATTCGCGGCGATTTGGTTTTCGGGTTCGATGGCTTGTGGCGCTGGAGTTTCCGCAATGGGGTCGTCACCGAAGAGGCCGAAGTAGGCGACGGCTCCGGCGCCACCGAGAATCAAAAGGGCGAGGAGCGCGGTAAAGATGGACTTTCCGCCACCGGAAGAGGAGCGAGGTTTCTTGGGTCGCTTTTGGTTGGGGTCGGACTGTTGGGCGTTGGGAAAGAGAGGGGCGGGTTCGACGGGGGAGGGATTCGCCTCGGCTGCGGGGGAGACGCCGGGCATGCGCCGTGCGGGTATTCCGGGGTTCGTTTCCGGTTGTGGTTCGTTGGGGACAGGAGCCGGGGTTGCGACAGGTTGCTCGGGTGAGGGCTCCTTGGCGAGGAAGGGAGAGGGATTGGATTCTACGGGTGGTTGGTTTTGGGGAGAGGGAGTGATTGCCCGATGTTGTTCGGTCGGAACTTGGGCGGGAGCCGATTCTACTGGGGCGGGTTCTGCCGGGGCGGGTTCGGCGAGAAAAGGAGAGGCGCTGGTGGAGAATGGGGACTCGATGGGTGTTTGTTCTTGCGCGGGCGGTTCCTGATCGGCAGGAGTGGTCGGGGCGGGCGTTCCGCGGACAGGATCGGTGGATGGTTGGGCGAAGGAGAAGGGCTGGTTGGTTCTTTCTGGGGCGGTGTGTGCAGGTTCCTCCGGTGCTGTTGGGGCGGAAGGCTGCTGTCGCGCTAGCTCGCCGGCGTCCGAGGTGGGGGTGTTAGGATTCGGCGCGAACGGATTGGTCGTTGGAGCGGTTTCGGCGGGCGGGGATTCTGTGCCATCGTTATCGAGCAGTCCGTAACCATCGTCGGTGACAGTTTCGGTGGGCGAGGCAGGTGGTGAGGATGGGGCTGGTGTCGGTTGAGACTCGGCGATGGAATTCCAGAAGTCGTTGAAGCTTGGCAGATCGCTTCCGCCGTCACTGGTGTCCGCCTCGGGCGTTTCTCCAGTCTCGGGTTCTCCCGCGGAAGTGTTTACCTCGGGATCGTCGGTGGGTGTTGCCGGAGTTTCGGCGGCGGGGATGTCTCCGATGGGAACGGGAGCGGCGACGGCGAATGGCTGCGCAGTATCAATAGCGATGCCTTCGGTTGCCGGTGTCTCGACGGCCTCTGCCGGTGTGGGTTCTTCGGCGGATTTAGCAGCGTTGGGAGTTTCCTCGCCTTCCTCGGGAAGGTCGGTGATGGAGAGGAACGGCGCCGGTGAGGCGACTTCCATTTTCGGTTCTTCGACGTCTTTGCCGGCGTTTGGGGCTTCGACGGTTTCCTGCTCCTCGTTTTGCGGAAGCGCTGGGAGGGGGTCGATGTCTACCGTTGGTTCGGCGGATTTCCCGGCAGGTTCTTCAGTTTCATCGCGTTCCAGTTCTTCCAACTCCTCTGCAACTTCGGTTTCCTGTTCGGGAGGGGCTCCGATGAGTGGAGGCACCTCGGCTTTGGCGGCGGGTGCAGGCTCTGCTTCGGCGACGTCCGTCGTGTCGTGAGTTTCGTCGGTTGGGGCGTCTTTTGGAGCTGGTTCTGCGGTGGATGGTAGACCGAATGGCGTGGCATCCTTCGGAGGAATTGGTGAAGGAGTGCTTTCGGTCTTGCTTTCAGGAGGGTTGATCGAAGGGAGTTTGGGCAAGCCAAACGGAGAATCGGCGGTCGGCGAGGCGGGTGAAACGTCGCTAAAGAGCTTGCTGACGGCGGCCTTGGCTTCAGCGGCTTTCTTGGCGGCTTCTTCGGGATCTTCGGCTTGCCCGACGGGCATTCCGATGAGGGAAGGAAAAGGAGTGGGGACCGACACTGCTTTGGCATCGGCTGCGGGATCTTTCGGTTCGACTGGAGAGGCCGCTGAGGTGGGAGTGTTAGGGGTAACGGGAGGTGCGGCAGAGACTTTTCCGGTTGGTGGCGCTGCGGCTTCGGTTGGCTTGGCGGTTGGAATTGGGAATGTGGGTGCCGCTTCGGGTTGTGGAGTTGGCTTGGCGGGTGCTGTTGGTTCTGCGGGTGCCGGAACCTTGATCGTCGCTTCGGGTTGGGGAGAGGCCTCGCCCGCTGCGGAGGGAGTTTCTGTGGGCTCTTGAGTTTGGGGTGTCGGCGTCGGTTTTGGTTCTGCAAGAGCAGCACGCTTGGCGTCGGCTTCGACCATGTTCTGCACGAGGGGGACGAGCGAGGCCGCGGCTTTGCTGAGCGTTTCGAGTCCGGCGAGGAGGGCTTGTCCGTTCTCGGCGAAAGAGGAATCGGGTTCTGCGGGAGGAGGATCTGAGGATGGAGAGGGTGCCGGGTTGGGCGTAGGTTCGGTCGGTTCCATCAGGCGTGAGTTTTTTGAAGGTCGGAATGCGCTGGTTCGCCACGGGAATAGTCCAACGTCGAACACCCCTCCGCGACCTGTTTCTTTAAGAAAATTTGATTATCATGTCAAACAAACATACTGGGCAAAAGCCTTCTTTTTCGCGGTATTTATCCTTTCGAGGGATGGGCGTGTGTGGGAAGGTTCCTTCAAGAATTTTGGAAGGATGAAAAAGTTTGCCATGATCGCTGCTCTTGCTGGGCTACTTGTTGATTTTCAGATGGTTGCACCTGCGAATGAGGGGGGTGGCGAGAAGCCCTTTCGATTTGCGCGATTTTCTGAGGATAATGAACTCGCGAAGTTGGAGACAGTTATCGCGAGTTATCGGAACGATGCAGGGGTGGAGGTGGATTTGATCGGCGTGGTTCACATCGGGGACACCGAGTATTACGAGGCGTTGAACGAAAAATTTAAAAACTACGACGTGCTGTTGTATGAAATGGTTGGGGGTAAGGATGACGGTGGCGCGGCGGAACAGAAGAAGAGCGCGTTGCGGTTTTTCCAGATTCTCTACCAGGAGATGATGGATCTCGATTTCCAGATGAACGCGATCGACTACGACGCGCCGAATTTTGTGCATGCGGATATGGACTGGGCGATGTTCTCGAAACGCATGGCGAAGAAAGACGAGAATGTTTTCGGCCTCATGTCGAAGGCCTTTGAGCATCAGGAAAAAATGCGCGCCGAAGGGAAGGGCGATGGGTTCTTCGATATGCAAAAAATGGTCGAAGCTATTTACCGTGGTGCTTCTGCCGAAGAGATCAAGCTGGAGGTGGCGAAACAGTTCGCGAACATGGACCTCATCATGGAAGGCATGGAAGAAGGAGACGGTGGATCGGTTCTGATCGGCGAGCGCAACCGGGTTGCTTTGGAAGTTCTTGAGAAGGAATTGAAGAAGGGGAAGAAGAAGCTCGGGTTGTTTTACGGAGCGGGGCATTTGCCGGGAATGGATGAGCAACTGCGCGAGGAGATGGGATTCGAACACATCGGCGAAGAATGGATGCCGGCCTGGATAATCGAGAAGGCAGCGATTCAGGATGAAAAGAAGGAGCCCGTTGAAAAAGAGGAGGTTGAAAGGAATAAAGTTGCGCCCATCAAACAGAAAAAAGCGGCTTAGATACTGCCGTTAGTGTTCTGTTAGATAGAGTTTTCCGTTTTCCTCGATGACGGAGTAGCTTTCGACAGACTCCGATGCGGGGGGCGCGATGATTTCGCCATTGCGCAGATCGAACATTGCCCCGTGGCCGGGGCAATTGACACAGTTGCCATCTATCCAGCCTCCAGCGAGTGAGTGATTCAAGTGAGGGCATGCATCATCGAGAGCGAACCACTCGTCGCGGGCCGTGCGGAAAACCGCAATGCGCTTTTCCCCGACATCAAACGCTTTGCCGCGTCGGCGGGCGATGGCATCGGCAGAGCCGATTTCGATGCGTTTTGACATGAGTGGGGGTTCTGTCGAATCGGTTGTTCTGTTAGTCGACGGGATGCGCGGGATTCTCTCCCCTGGCCTCGAGTCGCCGGACTTCGTCCATGCCGGTAATGATACGGGCGCCGCGACGGTAGACAACGTAAGAGTAAAGCCATTGAAGGAAGACGGCGATCCGGTTTCGCAGACCGACGAGGAGCAGCAAGTGGACGAACAGCCATGCGATCCACGCGATGAACCCTTTCATCTGGATGCCGCCGGCCTCGGCAATGGCGGCAGAGCGGCCGATGGTGGCCATCATGCCCTTGTCGAAATATTTGAATCCCTCGCGGGGGCAGTCGGTGCCGTGGCGGATTTCGTTGCGGATGATTTTCGCGGCGTGCTTGCCCATCTGCATTGCGGCTGGTGCAACGCCGGGGACGAGGTTTCCCGCAGCATCGGTGCAGGACGTGATGTCACCAATGGCGAAAACGTGGGGATAGTCCTTGAGTGCGCAGTTTTCATCCACGGGGATGCGCCCGCCGGGGCCGAGTTCGATTCCCATGGACTTCGCTACCGGGTTGGCCTGCACGCCGGCGCCCCAAATGCAATTCGCGGCCGGAATGTCGCCGTTCGTTGTTTTCACAACGCCATGTTCGAATCCTTCGACATAGGTCCACTTCATGATTTCGACGCCCATCTCCTCCAGTTTTTCCTCGCTGTAGCGGACGAGTTCGGTGTCGAAGGCGTCGAGAATTTCGTTGGCCTCGACGAGAACAACACGGGCTTTGGAGGTGTCCAGTTGGGGAAAGCTTTTGTTGAGAACGTTTTTGCAAAGCTCCGCGCAAGCTCCCGCGACTTCCACGCCGGTTGGCCCGCCTCCGACGACGACGATGGTCATGAGGCGTTGTCGTTCTGTGGGGTCTTCGGTCATTGCCGCTTCCTCGAAGGCGAGGAGGAGACGACGGCGAATGGTCGTCGCGTCGTCGAGAGACTTTAGTCCGGGTGCGTGGTGCGCCCACTCGTCTTTGCCGAAGTAGGAGGTGGTGGCGCCGAGGGCGATGACGAGGTAATCGAAGTCGAATCTGCTACTCGTCGAATTCACCGCTTTTCCGTCAAGGTCGATCGAGGTCACTTCGTCCATGACGACGCGGAGATTCTTTTGCCCGGCGAGAATGACCCGAATGGGCTGGGCAATTTCGGGAGCCGAGAGCCCGGCCGTCGCCACTTGGTAGAGGAGGGGCTGGAAAAGGTGATGGTTCTGCCGGTCGATGAGCGTGATTTCCACATCCTTTTCCCGCTTGAGTTTCTTGCAAAACTCAAGGCCACCGAATCCGGCTCCGAGGACGACGACTTTCTTTCTGGTTTCTGCCATGGGCGCGGAGAATACGCATTCGAGCGAAATTCCAAAGGGAAATACGCGTAGAAAGCAAATCGTCGCCGGGAAAGTGCGTTTTTGCGACAATCAAATGACGCCGCGTTTCGCTGCTTCGTCCTGCGCTTTGTGGCGGGCGAGTTGGGAGAGCCACTCTTCTTCGGTCGTGATCTTGTCTTTCTCGCGGGCGACCGCCATCTCGTCCCGCATCGCGATCAGACGAGGGTCGGTGAGTTCCAAGGGGGGAAGTTCCTCTCCGGTCAGCAACTTGTATGCTTCTTCCAAGGGTAGCGGATCACCTTTCATATTAGCGTAGCAGTGTTCTGGGTCGGCGGCATGGAGCGGTTTAAAAGGTAGAACGTAGCAGAGTCTGGCGGGCTGGCGCGGACTGGTTGCAATCGGACGATTCGGCGGCAACTTGCCTCCTACTCCCTGAGCAAAAATGAGCGACAAATTTTCCGGCTACGCGAACCCCGAATCTCTCGTCAGCACCGATTGGGTGGCCGAGCATTTGCAAGACGACGGTCTTCGCATCGTTGAAAGCAATGAGGATATTCTTCTCTATGATCTTGGGCACATTCCCGGCGCCGTGCATGTGGACTGGCGGCGGGATCTGAATGACGAATTGGTCCGCGATTACGTCGGCCCCGAAGGATTTGCGCGCCTCTGTTCCGAGAACGGAATCACGCCGGAGACGACGGTGGTTTTTTACGGCGACAAATCGAACTGGTGGGCCTGCTACGCGCTCTGGGTTTTTGGACTTTTCGGCCACGACAAGGTCAAGATCATGGACGGTGGCCGTGACAAGTGGGAGGCCGAGGGTCGAGAGATGACGAAGGAAATTCCAAGCTACCCGGCGACCGATTATCCTGTGCCGTCGACGCGCGACGACGAAACCAATCGTGCGTTCTATCAGGACACGCTTGCGCACATGGAAGCGGGCAAGCCGATGGTGGACGTTCGTTCGCCCGCGGAATTTTCCGGCGAGCGCACGCACATGCCGGAGTATCCGCAGGAGGGCGTCCTTCGTGGTGGTCACATTCCCGGTGCGAAAAGCTGTCCCTGGGCGACGGCGGTGGAAGCGGACGGCACTTTCAAGCCGGTCGAGGAACTTCGAAAGATTTACACCGAGGGACTTGGCTTTGGCGATGCGGACGACATTGTCGCCTACTGCCGGATCGGTGAGCGATCGAGTCACACGTGGTTCGTTTTGAAGTATTTGTTGGGTTACAAGAACGTGCGGAACTACGACGGGAGCTGGACCGAATGGGGGAACATGGTGCGTTCGCCGGTTGAGAAACCGTAGCGCCGCCTGCGGCGGAATGACGAAATCCGAATCCCCAAAATCCGAATCCATCCATGAGTGAGCGTGTGGTGGTTTTGACCGGGGCGGGGATTTCAGCAGATTCGGGACTCGCGACTTTTCGCGATGCGGGTGGACTTTGGGAAGGTCACCGGCCCGAAGAAGTGGCGACCCCGGAGGCTTTTGCGGCGGATCCTGAAATGGTGCACCGGTTCTACAACGCGCGCCGACTTCAACTGCAGGAAGCGGAGCCGAACGATGCGCATCGGGCGCTCGTGGACTTCGAGAAGGCGGTTCCAGAATTCCTGCTCGTGACGCAAAATGTCGATGACCTTCACGAACGGGCAGGCAGCCGGAAGCTGCTTCATATGCATGGCGAATTGAAGCGCATTAAGTGCAGTTTCTGTGACAACCAACGCTGGGAAGAAAGAGAGATTTCCATGGAGACAGTCTGCGAAAAGTGCGGGCAGTCCGGCGGGATGCGACCGGCGGTGGTGTGGTTCGGGGAAATGCCGTTGCACATGGACGAGATTTTCAGGGCGCTCGATTCATGCACGCTTTTTGTCTCGATTGGCACTTCAGGGAATGTATATCCGGCGGCGGGTTTTGTGGATGCGGCCAACCTAGCGGGAGCGCGGACTGTCGAACTCAATCTCGAACCGTCGACGACTGCCAGCGCCTTTCGCGAATGCATTCACGGGCGGGCGGTGGAGATCGTGCCGGAGTTTGTGAAGAGTTTCTTGTAGGCGAGAGAGTTGCCGAAGGGGAAAGTCCGTCGTAATGCTCGCCCGATGGCCTATCCCGAAAATTTGCAATCCATCGTCGACCTCTTTGAGTCGCTCCCCGAACCGGAGCGGCGCGAGATGTTGATCAATTACGCCGAGAACAGCTCGAATTGCGGTCCCGCCGAAGGCGACGAGTTCGACCTTGAGGACGTTCGCAAGGACGAGGAATGCACGGACACCGTGGGCATCCACCTCAATGTCGGCGACGCCGATGCGGCGGATTTCAAGGTTTCGTTGGGTCCGAAGGTGCAAACGCTCACGCGGGCGATGACGTCGATCCTCTGCAAAGGCCTCAACGGCGAAAAGCTCGACACTATCCTTGCGACTCCCGACGATTTCGTCCCCCGCGTCATCGGCGCGGAGTTGGTGCGCCTGCGCAGTCAGACGGTTTACTACGTTCTCTCGCGAATGAAAGGGGCGGCCAAGGTGTTCCTTGACCGCCGTGCGAAGGGCGAATGATCAGAGGCGACGTCTCCGAACGAGGAACGTTGCCAAGCCGAGAGCGAAAAGACCCATCACCGATGGCTCCGGGATTGCAGCGGTTGGTGCTTCCGGTCCCGGAGGTTGCGTGTGCGCAAACGACGGGGAGTCTTCGTTGGGGCCGAAACTCCAGGCGTCCCAGGCACCGTCTTCGAGAATCCGTCCGCTTTCGCCCAAGCTGTCGAGTGAAGCCCCGGTTGGCGAACTGACCCAACTCCCCGGGAGGGCATTGCCACCGTTGGGAACCGGCGTCGGGATCCCCCCGGGATCGTCTCCATTGCTGTCTCCGGCGGTTCCTCCCGCTAGGTAATACCCCCAGGAAACGAAGTCATCCGGAAACGTGGCAAAGGTGCCTCCGGCTTCGCTGTGGCTGGTGGTGCCGTCAAAGAAGCTGATCTCCGTAATGAAGAATCCCGAAGCGCCATCGCCAAAGGACGTCATGGACAGGTTCGGATCCGCACCGACGACGGCGAGGATCATGTCTGCGCCCGAGGCGACTCCGTCCCAACGAAAGCCCCAAGCGAAGCTTTCCGTGGTGGTTCCGTCATTGAAATCAATGACCAGCGTGGCGCGATTGGCGCCGTTACCGACGACGAAGAGGACGTCGTCGGCCATGGATATGGCGGCCTGAGAGGCAGTCATTCCAGAGATGAAGGCCGCGAGAGCGGCAATGTGTTTTTTCATTTGGTCTCCTTGTTAGGTTTAGCGGAGACGAGGGATCGCCTCCTATTCTTCCTTTGTGCGAGGAAGGTTTTTCGCATCCGGCACGCGCCGGGCGAATAGGGACGAATCGGGCAAGTGTTCTGACTCCTGGCTTTCTCCGGAAAATCCGGAATCCTTGCCCCGGCCTTCACCCCCGCGGAGCGGAGATTGGCAAATTCGGAACTCGTATCCAGTTACAGCAGCGCCAACTGTTCCCGGTTTTCACGGGATTCCATGCGTCGACTCGACTGCGTCTCTTATGGCCGAAGATGGGGAGTTCAACAAGAGGGGATTTCTTCCGAATTGCCCGGAGAAGTTGATGAGTCGTTGGTGGTCAAGGAGAGGCTTGCTCACCAAACCGGATCTCCATTTCAGGCCGCAGAATATATTGTTTTGTTTAATATCGGTATTCCTTATTGGCCTTTGAGCCTGGCTTTCAAAACGAATATAAGAGGCGCCAATGATCAGGATCTTCGTCGTCGCTGCTGCCATTTATTTATTCAACTCGAACCAATTGGCGGCGGCGGTCGTCTTTAACTTTGAGAACAGCGTCTTCACCGACACGATCAATCCTCTGGACGGTTCTGGAGAGATGCGCTGGGCGGGGATTGGGACAAACGGCGGTACAGATATTGATATGATCGCCGTTGTCTCCGCGGGATCGACCTACGATCCCGGCAATGGTCCGCAGAACCGGAATGGACCGGTTCCGCCTCTGACGGGCGAGGATGTTCCGGCCGGATTGACCCGGATCAAGGTCCGCCGTGCGACTGATGTGAATTTCACTTTCTCCTTCGTGGACCAAGCGACTGGTGATCCCGTGGTCCTTCCGTGTGTCGCGCTTTCGATGTGGGATTTCGACCAGTCTGCGAGCGGAGTCGTTACGGAATCTGTGCAGTTTTTGGGGACGACAGGCGGAGGAGGTAGTTACACCTACGCAACATCGACAAATATCGGCGTCGACTCGACTATTCCCACGGAACCTGTCTTCTCTTCAACCGTTTCCGGGGACGAGTCCGACAATCCGACCGATGTCAGCAACCCAACGGCTGCTCAGCAGGAAAAAGTGGTGCTTTTCAATATCGTCAACGCCTCTGGATTTGAGGTGAATCTCGCTGTTGGCGGGAACGGAGGAACACAATCGAGAACGTTCTTCCTTGGTGCGGGCGTGCCTTTCACCATTCCCACAACGACGGCTTCTATCCCCGAGCCATCGACGTCAATGGCCTTGTTGCTCGGCGCGTTTTTTATACTACGCCGCTCGCGCTCGGCAGAAAAGCAAGACTGCTAACCTCTTTTGCGAGGAATTAGCGTCGAGATCTTCGGGAGACAAGAAACCCCAAACTGCAGCTGATAAGCAAGAAAAGGGAGAAAGGCTCCGGGATCGGTATGGCGGTTTGGCTAACCACCATGGAGAATCCCGCAGCAGTCGTGCGATGCTCGCCCTCGGCAAAGAAAAGCGGAAACGCTCCAGGCAGGAGCGGATCGACGATGAGCGTGTTGTCGAATTGATGACCGGCGAGGTCGTTGATGGAGCTTCCGAAGTTCCGATGGAGGAAGATGGTCACTCCGTTTGGTCCGACAGTGAGGCCTAACAATGTTCCGTCGCCCCGCACGACGTTGTCTCCCCGCACGTCAAGGATTCCAACGAGTGGCAGGAAGGAATGGCCGGAAAGCGCGATGCCAGAGACACGATCAACGCGTCGAATGTCATATTCGCCGCCATTCAGAAGGTTGAAGCCGCTGCCTTGCAGTCGGTTGTTGCCGTAGTTCAAGCCATCGCCGGTGTGGGAACCGGTTAGGCGAAAGACCCAGTTACCACTTTCGTCGGGGTGAACGGTGAGAGTGAGAACGGCTTGGGAGAGTCCGGGAGCGAATGAGATCGCCGCGAGAAGAGCGAGAAATTTGGTGTTGCGCATGAGTTGTTGGTAGAGAGCCACCCGTCAACACCGCTGAGTGTGAATAACTTTGGGCTGGGACGACCAGAGCGCAGTTTTCCTCCGAGGAAAGGAAAAATAGATTTCAAATTTATCAGGGTATGATCGAGACGTGCGTCCCGGTCGGGGCATTGGCCCACATGCTCTTCGCGCCGTTCCATGGCATGCGGATGCAGCCGTGGCTGGCGGGATATCCGGGGCAGTTTCCGACATGCATGCCGAAGCTGCCGCAACTCAGGCGCATGAAGTAGGGCATAGAACTGCCGTAGATCGTCGAATTCCAGTGTCGGTGCTTGTGCGTGATGACGTATTCGCCGGGCGGGGTTCTGTAGCCGCGCTTCCCGGTGGAGACGTTGCTCGAAACGGTGACGACGCCATCGACATAAAGACGCGCGCGTTGGGCGGAGAGGTCGATGATGACGTGGCGGCTTTTGTCCTGTTCGGCGGGGTCGGCGCCGACGATGATTTGTTGCGCAACGATGCTTTTCGCTTCGGAGGCAAAGCTGATGGGGTAGCGCTTCCATCGGCGGGTGTAGTCCACGGTGCGGGCGCCGTTCTTCAGCAACACGCGCAAGGTGTCCGGATCGCCGAGACCGGCGGCGACCATCAAGGGCGTGAAGCGCGAGTCCCGGGAGAGATACCAGGATACCGTGCGGCTGTCGACGAACTCGCGGAAGGCGGTGCTCGCGGGCGAAATTAGTTTCACGTTAGGGTCAGCGCCGTGGTCGATGAGTTTCTGGATCAAAGTCGGTCGCCGCGCCGCGACAGCGATGACGATCGGTTCCTGCCCTTCCGCGCCGGTGCGTTGCAGGTCGGCGCCGTTCCAGATGAGGAAGTCGACCATGGCGTCGTCGCCGCGCTTGATGCAATGGAGGAGGGGAGTGTCGCCGTTTTCGTTGAGTTCATTGACGTCGGCGCCGTGCTCGAGGAGAAGCTTCGCAATATTCTGCGCGCCAGCATCGATGGCGTCGAGGAAGAGTGATGGATGGGGGACAGTGCCGCTTTTGAGGAGGAAGGCGGCGGTTTCGACGTCGTTTTTGTCGAAAGCATACTCGAGCGGGGTCAGGTGCCCGTAGCAGGGCGCGTTGGGACTCGCGCCGGCGTCGAGGAGGAGTTCCGACATCTTGCGGTCGGCGTTTGCGAACGATCGTCCCAGAGGTGAAAACCCCTCGCGGTCAGTGGCCGAGTGATTGGCCCCGTGGGCGAGAAGCGTGCTGGCGAGGTCGTGGTCCTTGCGATCGAGCGCGACAAAGAGCGGGAGTTTTTTCTGGCTGTCCGGGAGGTTGGCGTCGGCGCCAAGCTTGAGGAGGGCGCGGGTGATAGTGGGGTTGTTAGTGTCCAGCGGGATTTCCAGCGAAGTCGTGCCGTCTTCGGCGCGGTGGTCGATCCTCGCGCCGTACGTGAGGAGGATTTTTGCGAGGACGAGCGAGTCGGCGCGGACGGCGTGGTGGAGAAGAGGCGCACCGTCCCGAAAGTAGTTTGGGTTCGCTCCCTGACGAAGGAGGAACTCCATGGCGTCCCGGTTTTTCCGGTTTACCGATTCCGCGAGCGCCTCGTTCAAGCCCAAGGTCGAACCGCTTTCGTAGAGCATTTCCAAGAGTTGGAGATCACCTGCCATGGCGGCGGTGACGAGAAGCGGAGTTGTCTTTCCCGTGCTCGCGTTCAGGCGCGCGCCGTGTTCGAGCAGACTGTCGATGAGTTCGTCGTTGCCTTGATCGACGGCGATGGAAATGGGGCTGCGGTTGTTGTCATCGGTGGCATCGAGGTCGAGAGTTTCCGCGATAAAGAAATCGGTGGCACTTGTCTTGTTGCCATCAATCGCGGAGATGAGCGGGGTTCGTCCGCGGGGATCGGTGACGCGAAAGTCGAAGGCGGACTTCGCCATCAGGTCCAGTGCCTCGGCGTCATCCTCCTCGACGGCGCGGAAGAGAGATTCCTTCGTGAGAAGGTATCCTTTCTTGTCCAGAAGCTCCGCCGGAGTGGGAATCCGCGTCAGCGATTTGAAGGCGATGGTGCCAGCCGCGGTCACGAGACCGACGGACGCGACGACGGCTGCAATGGGGACAAGCCCAATCCCGGCGAGTCGCCGGGAGACGTGTTGAAAGATTTCCATGGATGCCTGGCTGGATGGGTAGCGATGCCTCGTCCGTCGGTCGGACCCGGCATCACGGGCGGGAGGAAGGGAGGTTGCCCGCGCGAAATGCCCGGAAATCGAGCGTTGAGGAAGAGGAATTCGTAGAGGCGAAATTATCAACAATCAGCCCCTCTGGGCAATGAAGATCCAATAAATCTTAGATATTTACCACCAAAATCTCTAAAAATTCCAAAATTTGCGTCTAAGGGTTGAAATAATTATAATTACTGATAAATTTTGCCTCGTTTCGCGATTTATCTGTAATTGCGATAATTAAAAAAATTACTCAACACAGTATGAAAATGAATCTTCGTTCCTTCCGCAACGCGCTTCTCCCCATCGCCGCCCTAGCGACCGTGGCTGGCGTGCCGTCTTGTAAACTTCCTCCCCGCGAGGCACTCGTCCGCATTCAGCAAGACACGCTGGTCGGGTATTTTGCGACGGCGCAGAGTGAAAGCGTCGCTCGTTCCGCCCAGCAATCGGTCGCCAATGTCGAGGTCACCGAAACGCCACATCCGAACACCGTCTTCGCTTCCACTCCACGTGAAATACCGACACTGGCTCCCTCGATCACGTCGGCAGCTCCACGAGTTCGCTCCCGCGCCGAAGCCGTTCCCGGAAAGCCCGGCTACGCATACACCCCGTTCGTTCCCGGGAAAAAGATGGTGGATGTCCGCAGTTTCAATCCCGGTGACAAAGTCCTTTGCCCCTACACGCGCAAAGTGTTCTTCGTTCCGTCGCCGGTCCCCGGAACCACGGCTCCTTCGTCGAACGTCGCTGCGACCACTTCTCCTCCCTCGCAACCTTCCACCGTTGTTCGCCCCCGCGTGAATGCGACACCGGAGAACAAGCCTGCCTCCACGACAAATCCTTCGAATGTGGCTGCAAACAACAAGCCCGCTCCAGAGACTCCGAAGAAAAAGGTCGCTTCAACCGACAACGAAGCAAAGGCGGAGCCGAAGAAGAAGGTCGCCGAGAACAAGCCCGCGCCGAAGCCGAATGCCAATGGCAACAAGAAGAGCAAGGCGTCGAACAACATGGCGGCGTCCAAGCCGACCGAGCCGAAGCCCGAGTCCACGCCGAAGCCCGCGAATGACAAACCTGCTCCTGCCGGCGATAACCTGCCCTCAGGAACCCCAGTCCCCGGCAAGCCGAACTACGTTTACAGCCCCTTCGCGAAGAAAAACCAGATCGTCGACGTCCAGGGCATGGCCCCCGGCACGAAGGTCCGCTGCCCATACACTGGCAAGCTCTTCCTCGTCCCCTGAGTCGCCGAATAAGCACTTTTTCCGTCCTTCCAGTCGTCCTCAGGTTCCCGCCGCAAGCGCCAAATCCCCCCATCCTCCCGGTCCCTGGTCCCCTTGACGCTTGTGATCCTCGCCCGCCGGTCTTTTTGACCGCGGGCGATTTTTTTTCCGAAAATCCTCATTTTCCAAGGAACTTTCTTGGAACTGGAATGGTCGAAGGAAGTAAGCTATGAAATCGCCCGCTCCCCACGTCCCTTTAAAATGGGCCTGACCGACTCTCCATGAAGCACCTCCTCGTCAAATCGGCCGAAGAATGCGGCGTCGAAGATCTGGATCAATTCCAGACGCTCATCGACGATGCGGCCTCGCGGCAACGATCCATTGTCGAAGACGTGCTCAACTCGCAGTCCGTCGAAGAGGAAGACTTTCTGCGGAGCCTGAGCGGTCAGCTCGGGTTTGATTACGAAGAGGAACTCGAACCGAAGAAAAAGCGGACGCTCAAGAAAATTTGCTCGGCGCAACTCGCCTTGAAGCATCGGTTGCTTCCCATTTCGTTTGGGAACGGCGCGGAAGAAGATGAGGACGAAGAAGAATTTGGCCAACTGCCCGACCAACTCGCGGATGATGATGACGCAGAGAACGAAGACGGCGAAGATGCCGCCGGGATGAATGGTCATGTTGACCGGCTGCGCCTCGCGACCTACGACCCCTTCAATCTTTTTGCCCGTCAGGCCGCGAGTCAGTTGATCGATGTCCCCGTCGATTGGTGCATGGCATCCCGCACGCGTATCCTTCGCGGCATTCAGGAACTCTACGGGGTCGGCGCCGATACCTTTGAGCAAATCCTCGCCGGCCGCGATCTCGACATGGAGGCCCTCGATGTCGACAAGGACGAAGCGAATATTCTCGACGCCGAGGATGATGAAGAGGCCTCAGTCGTGAAGTTCGTGAACCAGATCATCCGCGAAGCCCTTGACCAGCGCGCGACGGATATTCACGTTGAGCCATTGCACGACGATCTGCGGATTCGTTACCGCATCGACGGTCAACTCGTCGACATCGCGGTTCCGGAAAACATTCGCGCGCTGCAATCATCGGTGATCGCGCGATTGAAAATCATGTCGAAGCTCGACATCGCCGAGCGCCGGCTCCCGCAGGACGGCCGGATCAACCTGCAGCTTGAGGACCAGGGCATCGATGTCCGTGTTGCGACGATCCCGACCGTGGAGGGGGAGAGCGTAAGCCTTCGTCTTCTCAATCAGCAAAAGTTCACCCTCACCCGCCTCGGTCTCACCGAGAAAATCCGGCGGACGATCGATCAACTCCTTTCGATGTCGAACGGCATCATTCTCATTACCGGACCAACGGGATCCGGTAAGTCGACAACGCTCTACACCTTCCTCTCTGAGTTGAACAAGCCGGAGACCCGCATCGTGACGATCGAAGACCCCGTCGAGAACAAGCTCGAAGGCGTCATGCAGATCGCGGTGAAACCGGAGATCGACCTTACCTTTGCCCGCGGGTTGCGAAGCATTCTTCGTGGTGACCCGAACATTGTGATGATCGGGGAAATGCGAGACTTGGAGACGGCGGAGATCGCCGTCCGCGCTTCACTCACCGGTCACCTTGTCTTCAGCACACTGCACACGAACGACTCCATTGGTGGCATCAGCCGTTTGACCGACATGGGCGTTGAGCCCTTCCTCGTTTCGGCTTCCGTCCGCGCCTTCCTCGCGCAACGCCTTGTGCGTCGTCTATGCAATCACTGCAAAGTGCCAGCCGAGTTTGGAAAGCATTCGCCGGAGTATTTGAAGAGCATTGATTTTCCTGCCGACGGTGCCGACCAGCTCGTCGAGCCGGGCAAAGACGGCTGCGATAAGTGCCGCGGTACTGGGTTCGTTGGCCGGATGGCGATTTACGAAATCGTTCTCATCACCCCCGCCATGCAGGATCTCATTGTGCAAGGTAAGACGGATTCCGAGATGAAGGCCACGGCCCTGAACGAAGGTTACCTGCCTATGCGACAGTATGGATATCAAAAGTGCATCAGCGGAGACACGACGGTCGAGGAGGTTGTCAGCGCGACGACGAACGAACTTCAGGCCGTGATTGACTAAAAAGCGGATGGCCACGTTTTCCTACACTGCGCTCAAACCCGACGGCTCGACCGCGACCGGCGATGTGGATGTTGCTGATCGCGCGGAAGCGATTGCCTTGCTAGACCGCAAGGGATGGCAGCCGGTGGCATTGAATGTGAAGGGGGAAGCGGGCGCGGCGGCGGTCGTGAAAGCCGGCGATGATGACGACGGCATTCCCAAGGGGCCGATCAAGTTGAAGAAAGCGCAAGTCGTCCTCTTCACGGAGGAACTCAGTGACCTTCTCGCTGCCGGCCTCCAGCTTGAGCCGGCGCTGCGCATCATGGAAAGCCGCGAGGAATCCGGCAGCATCAAGGACGTGACGCGCATTCTTCGGCAGGAAGTTCGCGACGGGACTAACTTTTCCACGGCCTTGCGCCGGACCTCTCCAAACTTCGGCGACCTCTACTGCAACCTCGCGCAGGCCGGTGAAGTCAGCGGGGCCTTGCCGACGATTTTGAAACGGCAGGCGCAATACCTCGTCTCGATGCAGGAATTGCAGGGCAAGGTTCTGTTCGCGCTGATCTATCCCGCCTTCCTCTTCATCGTCGGTATGGGAGTGGCCGCGCTTTTCGTCACGTTCCTCATTCCAAAACTCACCGAGCTTCTCAATTCCACCGGCGGCGAAATGCCGCTTCCCGCCCAAATTGTCATGGGTATGAGTGACTTTATCAAAGCGTGGTGGTGGCTTGCCATCATCCTCGTCGTCGTCGCCATCATCTCGTTCAAAACTTATGTGAAAGCCGAGGAAAATCGCGAGACGTGGGATCGCGTGAAGCTGAATATTCCTTTCGTCGGCGACATCTTCAAACGTCGCTTCTACGTCCAGTTCATGGAGACTTTGGGCAACCTCGTCGGCAACGGCCTGCCGCTTCTCAAAGCGATGGAACTCTCGCGCAACGCGACGACCAATCTCCACATCCGCACCGTGCTCGCGAAGATCAACGATCAAGTCGGCGAAGGCGGCGCGCTCTCGCGGGCTTTGAAACGATCCGGGTTTTTCCCGAGCCTTCTCATCGACATGGTGACCGTCGGCGAGCAGACCGGCGACATCGCGCAAAGCTTCGAACGGACCGCCACGCGCTACGACAAAGAGCTGGAAAAAGCCATCGCCGCCCTCACTGCGCTCATTCAACCGGTCATCATCGTTGTCATGGCTTCCCTCGTCGGCATCATGGCCTACACCATGGTTTCCACGATCTTTGAAACGATTTCGAGCATCCAAACCCGATAAAAAACCGAAATTCTGCTGCGAAAAGTCTCCGAATGTTGCATCTTAGTCCGCTTCGTGAGCTTCAAGAAAGCATTCCGAAAAATAGAAATACTCCCGCTATGAAAGTCCGATTGAACGCATCCGCCCCATCCCGCGCCTTTACCTTGATCGAGATGGTTCTCGTCCTCGCCATCGTCGCCCTCCTCGTCGGCGCTTCGTCCGTCGCCCTCGTTGGTATCCTTGGATCCGCGAAGGAACAAACCGCCGAAAAGAATATTCTCCAGATCGAAACAGCTCTTCAGAATTACCAACTCGACAACCGTCGTCTTCCCACTGAGTCGCAAGGCCTCAAATCCCTCGTCGAAAAACCAACTTCCCAGCCGATGCCAAAACGCTGGAAGCAATACATCGACCCGCTCCCGCTTGACCCGTGGGACCAAGACTACAAATACCGCCTCCCCGCCAAGCGCAGTAAAAAGGATTACGATGTCTTTTCCATCGGCAAAGACGGGCAGGAAGGAACGGAGGATGACATCGGGAATTGGAGTGATTGATGCCTGAGCAAAGTGAATCGTATGACGGTGATTCACGGGTTGAAGAGGTTGGTCTCGTCATAACGTTCGCAATTATCGGGAGTGCGGTAGCGGTGTTGATTGGGTTTGGTTCCCAAATGTTTGGGACCACCGGGAGTCCACCAGAAGAGCGAACAAAACTGTCAATAATGAGGGCGACGGTTGCTCTTCGCAACTATCAGTTGGATAACGCAAAGTTCCCAACCCAAGAACAGGGACTCCGCGCCTTAATTGAAAAACCGACCTTGGAGCCGGTGCCTGATCGCTGGAAGCAGTATATCGATCCCCTGCCACTTGATCCTTTCGGGCAAGAGTTAAAGTATGTGATCCCGAGTCAGCGGAGCGAAGCGGAGTTCGATGTCTATTCCGTCGGAAAGGACGGAGCCGATGGAACCGATGATGATATTGGGAATTGGAACCTTTGAATTTGCGCGAGACGATCTCTTCCCAACTACGCCAAAGGCGTAATCGCCCAAAGCCCAGGGTTTCTGCCGAAGGCGGACACCCTGGGAAATGCGTTGGATGATTTCGAACCGCAACGCGGTTCCACCGGTTTTGGTTTGCTAGTTCATTCCCGGGTTGAACCGCGTTGCGGTTCACGATTGTTCGTGGCGGAGACCCAGGGTATTCGCTGGCGCGAATGCCCTGGGCTTTGGGATTCAACGCCGTTGGCGTTGGGGTTTGGCGACAAGGTCATAGGCGTTGAGGGTTTGGGGAGAAAAGGTCGTTCGCGTGTGGGATTGGGCGATGAGGTCGTTGGCGTTGGGGGTTTGTAGAAAGAGCGAGTCCTTTTAGAAACCGAACGAAATCTTCCGAATTTGATCCTGAGAAGGGGAGAAGAAGAACACAGTTTCTACTTATGAAAACACGGATAGTGAAGAGGTCGGGCCGCTTTGCGGCGTTCACGTTGATTGAGATGGTATTGGTCCTGGCGATTGTCGCGCTGTTGGTGGGTGCGTCGACCGTGGCGCTGGTCGGAATACTGGTGACAACGAAGGAGCAGATTGCTGAGCGAAATATTCTTTCGATCGAGACGGCCCTTGCGAACTACCAAATCGATAACAAACGGCTGCCGACGGAGGGTCAGGGGTTGACGGCCTTGTCGGAACGGCCTTCGGCGAATCCAGTTCCCAGGCGATGGAAAGTTTACATTGAGCCTCTCCCTGCCGACCCCTGGGGGCGAAATTACGTTTACAGAATTCCTGCGAAGAAGAGTAACAAAGGTTTTGATCTATTCAGTACCGGCGAGGACGGCCAAGAGGGCACGGACGACGACATCGGGAATTCGGGCGGTTGAGGCCCATTTTCTTGGAAAAACGCCAATTTTTCCGAACAAATGTCGCGAATACTGGTTTGTATCGAGGAATATTAGGAGAGTGCTCCGGTTTCATCCCCCCGGGGTGACCGGCGGCATGGTAGCAAACCCAAGCATGCGAACACCCCGAAACCATCGAAACACACGGGCCTTCACCTTGATCGAGGTGGCGGTTTCGATTGCCCTGATCGCGATGATCATTGGGCTGGGGGCGATGAGTTTTAATTCGATTAACGCGGAACGACGCGTGTTGGAGCCGGGCCAGAAACTTCGCAAATACGCCCGCGACGGGTTGCGCCTCGCCATGGCGAGCCAGCGCGCTTATGCCATCGAACTGCGCGATACCCACTTCGTCCTTCGGGAGGCGAATGTCCGCGAGGAAGACATCGAGGCTTGGGAAGAACGGATGCGCATTGAGGCGCGTAAAACGGCTCTCGACGAACTTTACCAGCAGGAGGAAATTGCCGCACCACTGGAGCGCATCATCGAACGTTACAACCTGCCGGCGGGAACGCGCGTGCAGTTCAAGCGGTGGATCGATGAATTTTTCGTCGATATCGAAGCCGAGCAAGCGGCGGAGTGGCAATTTGATCCGAGCGGAATTTGTGAGCCTGTTAGTGTAAGATTCATGCAGGATGAGGGTTTTGTCGAAATGACTTTTAATCCGCTTACGGCGAAGCTGCAGGACGAACGCGTCATTGTTGACGACAACTGGGAGAACGCCCTTTGAGGATGACCGTGCAAAGGACAGACCGTGGAATCATCATTCTGGAGATTCTTCTCGCGTTGGCACTCATTGGAACGGTGGGGGTGGCCTTGACGTTGGGCTTGAAGGGGCTTGCCGACAACACTCTCGCCGCGCGGAAGGAAGTCGTAGTCATGCGGAATCTGGAGAGTTTGCTGACCGAAATCCACAAGGCGCAGGAGTTGGAGGAGGGCGTTTTTGAGATTCCAAACCCCAGTCGAGACGGTGTTTACTACGAGCGGATCGTCGAGCCGATGGAGGATATGGAGAATTTTGATGGAATCCTTCTTGAAGACATGTGGCGAATCGCCGTGCGCGCCGAATGGGTCGAACGCGAGGAAATCGTCGAGGAAATCGCTGAAACCTACCGCTACCAACCGCTTTACCAAGTGACTGGAGGAAGATAAATCGATGAGAGTCCGCTATCCGCAGAACAATTCGCCATCCGCGCCTTACGGGTCTCGGAGTGAACGCGGTGTCACATTGATCGAAGTGGTCATGGGTGTTGCTTTGTTAGGTTTTTTGATTACCTCTGTCTATCAATTGGCGATGGGCGCGATGAATGTGGCCAACACCGTGGCGGAGACGCAGCAGGAGGAAATGCACCTCCATGCCTTCCTGAAAATCATGCGCCGGAATCTGGAGAGCCTGCCGGGGAATGGATCGATCTACATGGAGACGCCGCGGGGTATCACCGGGATTTATGAATCGGAAATGGTTCTCACCGATCACCCGATGGCCTTCGCGTGGGGTGGCGTCGCGGCCGGGTCGGAAAAGGTCATCATTGTGACGGAAAAGGATCCGATTGGCGGTCACCAGGTGCGCATTCGCTATTTGAACGAAGAGGAAGCGGAGTTGTATGACGAAGGCGGTCTCGATCCGGATGAAGGTTTGGATCTCGTTCTCATTGATGGCTTGCGGAAGATCGAGTGGAACTTCTACAACCCGCAGGCCGACCCCGACAGTGAGGAGGTCTGGGTAGAGGACTGGATGCTCGAAGGGCAGCGGCCAAGTTTCATCGAAATGGTCATTGGCTTTTATGACGAAGAGGAAGCGATTCGCTCCGTTTTCTGGATTCCGGTGGTTGCCAATCCGGAGGAAGTCGTCGCTGGAGCCACTGGTGGAAATCGCGGCGGCGGCGGCCAGCCCGGCCAGCCGGGGGCAGGTGGTCGCGGTCCAGGAGCGCCCGGTGCGGGGCAGCCCGGTCGTGGTGGTCCTCAGGCGGGTGGCGGCGGTGGTCGTGGAACTGGCCCGGGCGCCGGACAAGGTGGCGGTGGCAGACCGGGTGCAGGGCAAGGCGGCGGTGGTGGACGACCTGGTGCAGGGCAGGGAGGTGGCAGTAACTTTCCGGGAGGTGGAGCTGTCTTACCGCGTGGAGGAGGGGGACGACGCTAGAGGATGAGGGTTCGATCGACAGCACCTTTCAGAGAGATTAGGTTTTCCAGGATTTCTGGAATCAATGGATCTGCTCGGGATCGCCGGGACACTGCATCAGAGTCCGGGTCGGCATTGATTGCTGTTTTTTGGTTAATCGCGGTGCTTTCCAGCCTCGTCGTGGCAACGGCTCTCGTTGTGAACGCGGACATTGAGGTAGTCGTCACCGAAAAGAATGCTTTCCGCGCGATGCAACTCGCGGAAATGGGCATCGCTATCGCGGCTAATCCCAACGTGGAGGAATGGGACCCGATCCTGCGCCAGAGCTTTTTCGAAGGCGAAGAAGGCTTCGAAGCCCGCATTCGCAGCGAGGCTGGCTGGTTGAATATCAACACCATGCTTCAAGGCGACCCGGAGGGTTCGGACGGGGCGGTCATTCTTCAGGACCTCTTTCAATACTGGGGCATGGACCTCATCGACGAGGCGCAATTCGTCATCAACGCCCTCAAGGATTGGGTGGATGACGACGATATTCCGGTGGGACTCTCCGAGGATTCCGGGGGGGCCGAGGAGGAGTGGTATTTGGAGCAGGGCCTCGAGAATTACCCGTTTAATCGGCCATTTTACGACCTCGACGAGATGGCACTGGTGCGGGGAATGGACATCGTTGAGGCCTACCAGCCCCGTTGGCGCGAGTATTTCACCGTCTATAGTGAGGGAAGAGTGGATATTAATGAAGCGTCTGCCGATTTGATCGCCGCCCTGGCCCAGCTCGACGGGCCGGACGAGGTGGATGAGCTGATTCTCACACGCATAGGAGCGGACGAGATTCCGGACACCGAGGACGACTACCAATTTCCCAGCGTTGAGGAGGCATTAAGTCTGTTGAACACGGCTACGGACATCGGATCCGTGGCTTCTAGATTCACCACGGAGGGCTCCACAGTTCGGATTGAAAGCACGGGATTTGTCGGCGACTATCGAAAGCGCCTTGTGCTCGTGATTCGCAATCGCGAGGCACAACCGACCATCCTTGCCCGCGAGGAGGCGCCGATCGACCCATGAGCCAGAAAAACCAGGAAGTCAGCGTTGCGTTCCCTGCCGGAGACGGTTGGGATCTTTGGTCGCGCAAAAGCGGGTCTTTCGAACTGGCAGACTCGCGCGAACTCGACAAGGAAGGCAACGTCGAGCCTTTCCGGTCGGCTTCCCACTACGCATTCCCCGTCGTCTCTGTAAGCGCGGTGCCGGTTTGGGTTTCGAGTGATGATCCGACGATCCTGCCCGGGTTGATCACAATGCATTTGGAGAAGCTCGGATTAAAGCCCGAGGACAACAGCGCGGGAGTGCTCGTGGACTACAAAGTCGCTTTGCGCAAACCGCCCGCCGCCGAGGGCCAGCCGCCACGAATCCTCGTTCTTGTCTCCGTCCTCTCGACGAATTTCAGCCACACATTGCCACGACAAATTCCTGGATTCTTCGAGATCAGTCCGCGCTTCATGATTTTGCCCGGCAATCACGTCGTCGTCTGGCGCGAACTCGACCGACTGGTGTGCGCCGTGACCCGCGAAGATCAATTGGTCTATTTCCAGGCGCTTGCGAGCAGCGAACTCGATGCTGAAGCGGTGCGTGAAATTCAATGCCTCCTTTTCTCTCTTCAAGGCGAGGGAGTTGTGGACGAGCCGCGGGGTATGGTCCTCTGGACGGACAAGGTTGCGGAAGGCGCGGAAGATCTCGCCAAGAACTTGCTCGGACTCAAGGTCGTGCACGAAGAACGGCCCGATCCGGTGATGCCGGCGAAGAGCTCAAAGCTGGTGCCCAATGAAGTCGCCATCATCCGCGCCCAGCAGAAAAAAGCCCGCCGCATTCGCAACGCCGCACTCGGACTGGCCGCGCTTTACATCATTGGCCTCGCCGTCTTCGCGGGATTTTATGTGAAGCAAATGCTCGAGGTGCGCGACTTGAAGGACGAACTCGCCATGATCGAGCCGCAGGTCGGATGGATCGCCAACTTCAAGAGCGAATGGGACCGCCACGAAGCCGCCGTCGATCCCGGGCGTTATCCCATGGAATTGTTTCATCAGGTAACGACCTTGCTTCCGGCGAAGGGCGTGCGCTTTGTCGGATTCAGCCACGAGCGCTCCTATGACGAATCGACGAACTCGCTGACACGCGACCAAATCATCATTGATGGTGAAGCCATGAACGTGGGCGAAGCGAACAAATACGTTTCCAAGGTCCGCACTTCGCAAGGATCGCTCGAAGATTACGAATGGGACTGGCTGCGTCGTCCCGCCGCCGATCCCCGAAAAAACAACGTCGCCACCTTCCGCTTTCAGGGAGATTACATCTATGCCTCAACTCAAGAATAGCGAGAAGCGACTGCTCCTCATCTTCGGCGTGCTCATCTTCGGACTGGGCAACCTCTTCTTGTTCAGTTTTGGCAAGAAGAAGTGGAACGAGTTGACCAGCACGCGTGATCGCGTGGAGGCGCAGCTCAATGGCTACAAGTTAGAACTCCCGGAGAAGCAGAAATGGGAGTTGCGCCGACAGTGGCTCGGCCAGAATCAGCCGCTGTTCACGACCGAAGAGGACAAGGCGCCAAAGCTCCAAAGTTCCATTGATGAAATGGCGCTCCTTACCGGTGTCAGTGTCACGATCAAACCCATCGAGCACGGAGTAGAAATCTACCACCAGCACATCGGCGTCTCCGTGGACGTGCGTGGGGCAGCCAATGAAGTCCTGCAGTTTGCCTCGTTGCTTCAGGACCAGAGCAAGTTTCGCGAAGTCACCTCCTTTAGCGTGAAGAGTGAAAAGAACGACCCGTCGCGACTACTTCTGCAATTCACCCTCCAGGAACTTTACTCCCTGAACTTGGCCGACCCACCGTCGCTTGAAACCGAAGGACCGACAGAAGCCACCGCCGCCGCTGCGGTCGAAACCAATACCGCGGAAGAGGAATCGATCCCACTTCCGACCAGTTAGCCAAAGAGGAATGAACAAAATGAAACACAGGAGATCAGCAGAAAAGCTTTTAGTTGTCGCCGCCGTCGCGTTGATCGGCATGCCCTTGCTTGCCTTGGCGGATTCCGACGGATTCCTCCCCCAAGCCCACGCACCAAGCCGTTACACCGCCACCTGGAGTTCCTCGCCCTTCGAGCGGGAAATCCTCCCGCCGCCGCCAGCAGCTCCGGCGGTAAACCCGTTCGATGGATTCTCCGTCGCCGGTTATTTTAAAGTCGGCGAAAAATATCGCGTCACCCTCGTCGACAAAAAGAACCAGAAGAAATTCGTCACCTCTGATCCCGCTGATTCCGAGGATGGAATGCACGTCATTAAAGTGACCCGGAACGGAACCCAGCCGAGCGCGACTATGGTCACCCTTCGTCGTGGCACTGAAGAAGCTGATGTTGGCTACGACTCCAAACGCGTCGGCGCGGCGCCGAAGGGTTTACCGATTCAAAAGGCGCCGGCCCAACCCGGAAATCGCGCTGCGGCCGCGAACAGCCAAGCCCGTGGTGCGCCGCCTAATCCAGCATCCTCGGCCTATCGCGGCGGGGCCGTTCTTCCCCGGAACACTCAACAGAACGCCGCCGCTCCGCAGGCAGCTCCCGCGCAACCGGCACAAGCTCAGCCGGCCGCGCAACAAAACACCCAAGCCCAGGCCGCCAACCAGCAGCTTATCGAGCACCTTCGCGCCGCCGCGCAGCGCTCCAATACCCAAGGCGCAACCAACAATAACAACAATTCCAGCCGCCCCCAACGTCGCCGCGTCGTTCTCCCACCGACCGTAGGGAATCGCTAATCCCCGCGATATCCCGGATTTGATCCACCCGACACATACCCCTTTCAGCTCAACAACATGACATCAACCCGATTTTACCGATCGACTATGTGCGTCGCTCTGGCCTTTCTCCTTTTCCCCTTGGGACAGCGAGGTCGGCTGATTGCCCAAGAAGAGGGTTCGCCACTGGAACTTGTCCAAGTCACCTTCTTTAACAGCTCGCTTATCGACGAGGTCATCCCGTTCTACGAATCCATCGCCGACAAAAGCGTCATCGTTGACCAAAGCATCGCGCAGACCACACTCTCGTTAAATACTAGCCGCGAGCTGACGAAGGCGGAAGCCATCGATTTCCTCAAGGCCTCCCTCCTCCTCAACGGCATCGCCATCGTCCGGCACGACGACAAGACCGACAAGTTCCTGAACACCGCCGTCAATACGCCTCCGGGTGAAGGCGCGCCCATCATCGCCGCTCCCGAGGACCTTCCCAACGAAGACGTCGTTGTCAGTTACGTCATGATCCTCGACTTCATCACGCCCGACGAAGCCGTGCGAACGATGCAACTCGTCGCCCGACCGCACGCCTACGGTTCGATCACTCCAGTCCCGAATGCGAGCGCGGTTGTCATCACCGACAAAGTCCCGCTCATCCGCACCTTGATTGATTTGAAGCAGTATATCGACAAGGCCGCTGGAGAGGTGAAGCCGGAAGACTTTATCCTTGAGCGCGCCGATGCCACGGATGTTGCGGCTTCCTTGCAGGAAATTCTCGGTCAACAAGCCAGCGGGAGCTCCGGAGGAGCAGCCCGGACCGTCGTGACGAATAACGCGCCTGTCCCCGGCGGCGCGGCTGGCGGTGGTGCAGCTGGCGGAGGTGGAGCCGTCCTCGGTAGCGAATCGACTCAGGCACAAATCATCCCCGATCCCCGACGCAACGCCATCGTTGCCATCGCGCGGCCCGTGGATCTCATCTTCATCGAATCGCTCATCAAGATCTTCGACGCACCCAGCGAGGTCGATACTTTCCTCCGCCGCGAATTGAAATACATCCCGGTGGCCAACTTCATCCCCGTCGCCACCTCCGCACTGGAACGCTACGTCGGTGATGGCCAAGCCACTGGCGCGACAGGAACCGCGGCCGGCGGGGCAACGCGAAACACGACGAATCGAACCAATACGACCAACAACCGGACAACCGGCGGCGTCGGTGGCGGCACAACAGGCGGCGGCATCGGCGGTGGTTCGCTACAAGCCCAGGACCTCGGCGGTCCCGAGTCGCAGGTCATTGGCAATACACTCATTATCGGCGACCCCCAATTGAACAACGTCATCGTCTCCGGGCCTCCGGAGCAACTCCGCATCGTCGAGCAACTCATCGATGAACTCGATGTACGCCCGCGCCAGGTCTACATCTCCGCTGTCATCGCCCAGATTTCCCTCGATGATGACATCCGTTTCGGCTTCGACCTTTTGCGCCAAGTGGAGGAAATCACGCTCGGCGGCGATCCCGTCAACATCGCCGGCCTCTACCGCACGAATAGCCAGATCACGATCATTGATCCTCTCGACTTGGCGGCAGTGAGCGATTTTCCGCTGACATCCGGCCTCGGTCTCTACGCGAAGATCGGAGATTTCTTCAACGCCTATATCCAGGCGCTTGAGAACACGAACCAGTTCCAAGTCCTTTCCCGCCCCTTCGTTTTCACCGACAACAACCAGCAGGCGACTATCGCTTCTGGTGAACGAGTGGCCGTCCCTACGCAGACCATTTCCAGTGTCACGAACAATGACACCGTCAACTCCAGCATCGGATTCGAAGAAGTCCTCCTTCAACTGGAAGTCATCCCACTGATCAATTCCAAAGATGAAGTCACCCTCACCATCCTTCAGGAAAACGAAAACATCACCGGCTTCACGACCATCTCCAACAACGAGGTTCCTAACATTGCGACACAACAGCTGAATACAACGGTCCGCATTCCCAATCGCGGCATCGTCGTCCTCGGTGGCATCATTCAGGAACAGGATCGTGACAATATCTCCGGCTTTCCATTCGCTTCCCGCATTCCCGGTCTTCGGCACCTCACCGGAACGACCGTTCAGGAAACCGACCGGAGCGAACTGCTTATCTTTATCCAGCCGATCATCATTGAAGACACCGACGACTTGATCGACGCGAATATCGAGGAGACCAATCGAACAGTCGTTGGAGAAGCCGCCCTCGATATGGCGCGCCACGAACCCGTTCGTTCGCCAATCCTCTACGATGATAACGACCCCGAAGCATCTCGCGGAACCGAGGGCGATCTCATCCCCACCCCCGACAACTCCCGCGTCGGGCAAAAAATACGGAATTTATTTACCAACCCCAACCGGAAGCGCCTCTTTGGAGGAAGCCGCTAAGGGGCGAAACTGTCACATTTGCGAAAAAATCTCGAATTTGAGAATCTGTCTCTCCCGTAAATTATTAATTTCCAGCCACTTACGAGCCTAAAATTCAACGAGGCCTCTGCAAAACCGGCCATTTTTGCCCCAGAATAACGTTCAAAAAACTCTGAGATTATATCGGAAAAAGTCTTGCAAGCCCTTGGCGGAACTCCTAAACTGCTTCCAAACCACCCAAATCATCACCCATTCATTCATGAAAATCCGATCCCTTATCGCACTCCTTGCAGCGGCCTCCCTTGGTTCCGTATCTGCTCAGAATACGGCCTTCACAGACCCTGTTGGATTCTTTGAAGTGACCTTAAATCCAGGCTTTAACTTCGTTTCCTCTGGCACCGCGAATGCCGTCGATTATGAGGGGATTTTGGATAACACCTATACCGACACTGGTGCCTTTTCGGCAGGTGAATTCGATCAGGGGGCAACCTACCCGACGCACTACCTCGAAATCGCTGAGGGAGTCAATGAGGGTGCTCGTATCGACATCGCCAGCAACACAGCGGATACAATTACTCCTGTTGATTCCCCTGCGGGCTCGGCAGCCACCTTCGCTGGCTTTTTGGATGGTAGCACTGCCGCTGTCATCCGGAAGCATCGCACGATTTCCGATATCTTCGGAGGAGCCGCTGGCGGAACTGCACCTGCAGACTTGCAAATTGATGCTGGTACAAGCGCTGCGGGCGCTGACCGTATTTTGATTTGGAATGGAACGGGTTTCAATCCTCCCATCTTCTACAATAATTTCTTCATCGGTAGTGGTTGGAGTGGAGCAACGGATGCTGGAAATCTTCCTATTCCTCCCGGTGCTGGGTTAGTTGTCGAAGACAACAACGGAGATAGCGATGTAATTGTGCAAGATGGTCATGTTAAAGTGACTAACACGATCATCGACCTCCCTGTTGGGTTCTCCTTGATCAATTCTCCTGTTGCTCTCGACAGGACCTACTCTCAGCTTTTTGGTGGTTCTGCCGGAGGCACAGCTCCTCCCGACCTGGTTCTCCAAGCGGGGACATCAGCAGCTGCCGCCGACAACATCCTGACTTGGAATGGCTCAGGGTTTGATGCTCCCGCTTTCTACAATAACTTCTTCATTGGAGCTGGGTGGAGTCCGGGGGATAATTCGATCTCATTCACAGACTCCTTTTTCGTTGAAGTGAAAACCACCCCAACCTCAGCCTCTGTCGATTTCTATGATGAAGACGCTGGAGTCGCAATTCCGTGAAAAACTGAAATTACGCTTGCCCATCGCCCTTTACACTCTATAAGAATCCCCATTCACACTCTTAACTCAATCCTATGAAAAAAGTTCTAACCACCCTCCTAACCCTTTGCGCAGTTGCCACCGTCGCGAAGGCTGATGTCTTGAATGTGGCTGTGTCTGCTACGGCTGGCGGTGAAATCCTTCTTTCCGACGGTGCCACGCCCGCTCCTGATAACCTGTCCGTCCGAGTCGGGATTTTAGTTGGTGATCCCACTAGTGAGGGCTCGCTTGCTGGAATTTTGGCAAATTCATTCCTTGAGTTTGGTTCTGTTGCGGTCGGAGATGGTGTGGGAGACGCTCCC
>JBCCWV010000011.1:0-44844 GCA_039192745.1 Verrucomicrobiota bacterium
CATGACGAGCGCGCCGTTTTCGCGAGCGCCGTCCGGGTAAATCGCGACAGGCTTGAGCATACAGTCGGAGTCGCTGCCGTCGGCTTGGAGGGTGGAGCTGCCGTCGAAGCCCCACATAGGAAGCTCATCGAGGGTCGGGAAGGAGTCGTGGTCGCCGATTCTTGTCTTGCCACGCAGGTTCGGGACAGGGGTATAACCGTCGAGCCAGAGATATTCGAGTTTGTATTTGGGCATCGTTTTTAACTTGTGTTGGGTTTGTAATTTCAGGCCAGAAGCCTGCAAAGATAGCAAGTTCAGCGCCTTGTCAATCAACGCATTGTGGCGGAAACAGAGCCCTTTTGAGGTTGCTGCTTTCGCTCAATGCGCTGGTCGCCGAGGAGGCCGGAAGGGTTGAAACTCTAACCGGTTTTCCGCGGAACGGCTTCCAGTCGAGCAGCTTCCGTGCCAGATGAATGCTTCGAATACTCGAGAGCTTGATGAGGTCTGACGCCTGGCAGGGTGAGCGGCGGCGTGAGTAGCATGGACACTCCTGTCCGAGGGTGGGTGGACGGTGGGGAGGCGCGATTACCCTCGCCTTTGAGCACAGACAGGAGTGTCTGTGCTACTTTTCCAGCCGGAAGATCGAAGGGCTTCGTAGAGGACGATTCCAACGGAGGTCGCGAGATTCAAGCTCCGCACAGCCGCCGGCTTCATGGGGATCGTGAGGCAGGATTCTGCGTTCGCGTCGAGGAGACTTTCGGGCAATCCCTTGGTCTCGCGCCCAAAGACAAGGTAGTCGCCGTCCTCAAAGTTCACGTCCCAGTAGGGCTTGGTCGCCTTAGTGGTGAGGAAGAAGAAACGGGCTGATCCGGCGGATTCGCGAAGATCCTCCAGCGAATCCCAGCGATGGACATCGACTTCTTTCCAGTAGTCCAGCCCGGCGCGTTTCAAGGTCCGGTCATCGAGATCGAATCCAAGGGGTCCGACGAGATGCAGCCGCGATCCTGTCGCGAGGCAAAGGCGACCGATGTTTCCGGTGTTCGGCGGGATTTCGGGTTCGACGAGGACGACATGGATCATTCGCGGTCAAGATCGCTGTCCTCACCAAATCTGAAAAAGAAAAATGCCCGCTTCCCACCCGGAGGCAGGAAACGGGCAGTGTTCAATATCTCGACTACGAGACAAATTCTTCAGCGCCTCCGGCGGCGAAGGAAGCCGACGAGCGCGAGTCCGGCGAGGAGGCCGGTGGACGGCTCCGGCACGACGGTCAGCGAGATGGACGCAAAGTCCGATCCGGTGAAGTCGAGGGCCGTGGGGTCAAAGCCGCCTGGTTGGTTGAGGAACTGCGCGAAGGGATTGCCGCCGCCGACGGAGTTCGTGCCGACGATTTCGATGGTGCTGACATCGTCGGGATTGCCACCCGGAGGATTGTTCGGGCCGGGAGTGTTTGGCGGGGCGTTGAAGAGAAAGTCTTCCTGTTCGGTTCCCGCGTCCAGACGGACGGTGGAGTGATCGTTAAGGTCGTGCCGAAGGCGGCACCGACGAGAGAAGAGACGTCAATGGCGTTTGGGTTTCCGATGAACCAGTCGTTGGTCGGAAGAACCATTGAAGCGAAGTTGAAAAACGTGTTCGTGTTGTCGACGAGCACTTGGAACGTGGTGAATCCGCCGGAGAAAGTGGGGCCGGCATTGGTCCCACCGTTGGCAGTGCCGGGAATGGCACCAAGAAGTGGACCTGGATTGCCGACTTCGGCGAGTGTTTCGAGTTCCGCCGACGCAGTTCCGCCCGGATCAAAAATGTCGTAGGAGCCGTCATGAAAAACGGCGGCGAGTGGAGCGTAGTTTGTGGGACCGAGGGCATTGAAGCGCACCTCGATGAGTGTGGTCTGAGCGGACAAGCCGAGTGTGGTGGCGGCAAAAATCGCGCTGGTGAGAGAGAGAAGTGTTTTCATACCTCGGTGGTGGTAGCTCGAGCGAAAAAATTCCATCCACCGGTAAATTTTTTTACAAGAAGCTCCGAAGCATGGATTCCGGTCCCAACGTGGTCATGAGGAACAGGTCATCACCGGACTTCCAGGCGGCTGTGGCCCATTTGCCGTCAACGCCATGACGTTCAAGGGGCTCCGTCGTCAGTCCGTCGAAACCATCGAAGTCTTCCATGCTCGCCGCGCCCTCAAGGAGGAACAAATGAACAAGGGTATCGTCGTTGTTGAAGCAAACGAGATACACGTCGCGGTCATGCCACCGGATCGTTTCACAGCCGAGGCCGGGGATTTGCGCGAGTTTCTCGGGAACAGGGAACGCTTTCACCCCGTGCTTTTCGCGGAACCACGCGGTGAGGGCCGGGGGCGAGGTGTTTTCGTAATCGAAGAAAAACCCGCGCTCAATGTAGCGACCCATGTCCCCGGGCAACTCGGCCAGGCTGATTTCGTCGCCGTGGAACGGGCGGTCCATCCAGGCGAAAAGCCCAACCGCCATTATAGTGAAAACAGCGGCGATGCGCACCAGTTTCCGGACGAGACGACGCGGTTTTGCAGGGGCTGCTGGCTGATCTTTGACGGCGCCGAGAATCGAATCTCTCAAGTGCTCGGGAACCGCGATGTTCTCAACGGCGAGATCGAGCGCATTGGAAACCGCTTTTTCCTTTTCATACCAGGCGCGCAGTTCGTCGTCACCATCCAGCAAGGCGAGCGCCTTTTCTTGCAATGCATCCGGGGTTTCGCCTTCGCGATAAGAGGCGAGGATTTGTTGGGCTTCAACGGTGGTCACAGGGTCTTGGTATTAACGGGTTCTTTTTGTGCTTCTGTTAGGATTTCAACCACTTGCGCCCGCCCTCGGGAGATGCGGGACATCACCGTGCCGACGGGAACCTCCAGGGTCTCCGCGATTTCCTTGTAGGAAAACTCACGGAGATGAAAAAGGGTGAGCGGCGTGCGGTGCAATTCGTCGAGTTGGTTTAAGGCGGAAAGAATTTCTTCGTAGGAAAGTTTGCGGATGGCCTCCGGGCTGACTTCAGGCAGTTCGGTTTCGACGAAGTCGATCCGGATGTGGCGGTGTTTGCTTTTGTGTCGTCGTTCGTTCAGGAATTTTCGGTATAACGTGCTGAAGAGCCATGATTTCGCCTTCGTCGAGTCACGAAGGCGGTGGCCGTTTTTCGCCCACTCCAGATAGGTTTCTTGCGTTAGATCACCAGACTGCGCCTCACATTGGGTCAGGCTCATCGCAAAGCGAAAGAGCCCTTTGTAGTGGAGATCTACCAGATTTTGGAAATCGGCAGAAGCTGCCGTCTTGGAGTCTTTTCCGATCGGGTCTTGGCGCACTGTGCCCCATAGGACAAAGCTCGGGCCGACTTATTCCATCAAGAGGGCGAAAAAGTGAGAGTAAGTGGCGCGGCCATCCTCAAAGGCGGCTTCTTGTGGAGCGTCGGTGCCCTCAGCGACCGTCCAGCTCGCGGCGAAGCCGCAATTCCTAACGTGTACGCGCAAATCTGAGTAACACTGCGACCCCCCCAAAAAAAAAATGCGGCTTCGCCGAAACGATGACGGTCGGTGAGGGCACCGACGCTCCATACTTCGTGCACTCCGATTCCTCAGCGATGGACCATTCTGGCCCGAAAAAAGTCCGAATCCCGTTTCGGAATTCGGACTGCGAAGTTGTTTCGGAATTCGGGCGCTTCGGGCTTCGTTATTCCGCCGCGGTAGCGGCGGCCGCTTCATCGACGTTCACACGGCGGCCGCCTTTGTCGAAGCGGACGGTGCCATCGACAGTGGCGAAGATTGTGTAGTCCTTGCCGAGACCGACGCCACTGCCGGGATGCCACTTGGTGCCGCACTGGCGGATGATGATGTTGCCGGCGATGACTTTTTGGCCGCCGAACTTTTTCACGCCACGGCGCTGCGCGTTGGAGTCGCGACCGTTCTTGACACTACCTTGTCCTTTTTTATGAGCCATGGGATCTGCTTGGTTTAGAAAGTGGGACTGTTGAGAGGGGAGTTAAAAAAGAGAGGGAGGGAATGAATTATCCAGCGATCGCTTCGATTTCGACGCGGGTGAGGAGCTGGCGATGGCCTTTGGTCTTGTGGTGACCCTTGCGGCGCTTGAATTTGAAAGCGGTCACTTTCGGGGCGCGAAACTGGTCGACGACCTTGGCCGTCACGGACGCGCCTTCGACGACGGGATCGCCCATTTTGAGGCCGCTTTCGCCGCCGACGGCCAAAACCTGGTCAAAGGTCGCCGTCTCGCCGACCTCAAGATCGAGCTTTTCGACCTCGACTTGATCGCCTTCAGCGACTTTGTACTGTTTTCCGCCTGTTTTGATGATTGCGTAAGCCATTGCTTTTGTGCGAGTTGGGAGTGGAAACTCCGATTCGTCCCCGGATCGCGGGCGCGGAATTTCCCACAGCGGAGCATTTCCGGCAAGAAGTTTTTAATCTGGCTTCGGAGAGGGGAAACCACGAAAGGCGCGAAAGATCGCGAAAAGGTTTTTGAAACAGGGTCGAGCCCGGAAATCCTCAGTGAGGCTCTCTTGGGCGTAGATCTTTTGCGGCCTCTCCATCTGCTCAAGGTGCTTGAGCCGCGGTAGAGCGCGGTCTACACTCGACCGGTTTGTCCGCCATGCCCCCAGAGGTGACCAGCAATGGGAACGGCGCCCACGCGCCTGTCGATTTCTGGAGTCGAGAACTTCTCTTTCGTCTCGACTGGAAACTGCTGCACCAATTGGCCATTGCCATGATCGAGAAGGGCGGCTTCCGCGCGAAGAAAATGAAGATCGGACCATCGGGCGAGGGCCTCTACTCGGTCTCCAGTGGTCGGCTTCGCAAACCCGAAGTCTACCTCGCTTTCAGCAAGTGGCGTTGTGAACGCGTGCCGACCGATGAAGTGAAGCACCTTTACTCCCGCATCCTCTCCAACGAGATCGGCAAAGGCGTCTTCGTCACCGCAGGAGAGTTTACGCAAGAGATCGTCGAATTCGCCCACGGTCGTCAGCTTGAACTCATCAACGGCGAGGCCTTGCTCAAAACGATCCGTCGCATGCCCATCCGCGACCGCGACAAGCTCCTTCATCAAACCACTCTCGGCGAATTCACCTGCCCATCCTGTCCGAGCTGTGGCGCGAAGATGATCTTGAGAAAAACCGCCGCGCCCGAGCATAGCGGCTCTCCCGAAGACGTGCGCTTCACCCAGTCCGCGCGCGTGGATCGCGACGTGCGCTTTGGCAATCTCACGATCGAGCCCGGCGCCGAAGTCATCTTCGAAAAATTCGCCCACGCCGAGCACATGGTCATCCGCGGCTCCGCGGCGGGGGAATTGATCTGCCAGGGCACCGTCGATATTCACCCCGGCGCTATCGTCAGCGGCAGCGTCGCCGCCCGTTCCATCAACCTTCTCCCCGGCGGCCTCCTCGACGGCGAAATGAAAATCCTCAGCGCCGACAAGATCGAACCCCTCCACGCTCCCGAAGGCGGACCGGTCTGGGGATGCCGCCGCTACCCGAAGTGCAAGGGCGTGATGCCTGTGGCGTAAGATGCCGACTGCAATGTCAGCTTTTTCTCCGTCTCGATATCAAGACGACAATGCCAGTGAAGCCAAGAAACAGGAGCGAAGTTGGCTCTGGAATTACCACGAGTGTCGCCGTTCCGTTTGGCTCGGAAAAAGAAGGGTTTGTTCCACCTGTGCTGGTGAAAATGATAGGATTGCCGACTGCGCCAAAGTTTTCTTGTACTACTTGCGATCCAGCGGAGTTCGGCTCAGTGCCCTCGGCGATGAGAAAATCCATGGCAAAAGTGTTGCCGCTTCCATCGCTCCAGTTCGGGCTATTTGTCGTGCCAGAAACGGGATTGTATTCCGAGGGACCGAACAGAGACCCTCCCGCACCCGGTGTAGTATCCCCGTAACCAAAAGGATCACTCGCAGTTGGAGTGTAGAATCCATTCCAGACGGCCCCACTCCCTGTCGCCCCGACGATGGATAGGTTCGCCATACTTCCTGTAAAAATTCTACTCCCGGCGATTGTCCAAACATCCGCATCGGGCACCGTGGCCGTTATGGTGGCACCATCCAGGACGTGACCGGCGTCATTGACCTCGAAGGTCAAAATAATAATGGCCGCATTCGCCCCGCAGGTGAGAGAGCCAAAGCTGAGTAGAAAGGCGGTAAGCCCACCCACTGAATTGATCTTGTGTTTCATCGTAATGCTTCTCCAGCCGGGGGAAGGGATGACTTCAGTATTTAGTTAATATTGATATTTAGAAATACTTAACTAATAAATCTAGAAAGGCGGCGCATTCTGTCAATTTTCATAACTTTTAATATTTTTTGATTTTGGGATCAGCAAATCGCCACGCCGAATCGAACGAGGGCAAACCGTCGAGTGAGTTTTCGATGGCTTGCCGAAACCGACAGGTTGGTTTCGCCCATGAACTCAGACCCCTAACGAGAAACTCCTGAAGGTGAGGGAAGTGCATGTCCTAGCGGAATCGGGAACGCGGCTCGCACCCTAAATATGCCCGAACTCCTCGCGGAATTCGGGCGTTTGGATTGGTTTTCGGAATTCGGGCGATTCGGGAATTCGGAATTCCCGCCGGAGGCGGGCTACGCTTCCTCGCCGACGGCGTAGCGCTCGAAGCGGGAGATCGTGAGATCGCCGCCGAGGTCTTTGCCTTTGGACTCGATGAGTTGCTTAATCGTCTGGTCGGGATCCTTGACGAAGCCTTGCTCGAGGAGGGCGATCTGGCTGTAGAACTTGTCGATTTTGCCGGTGATGATCTTTTCGATGACGTTCTCGGGCTTGTCCTTCATCTGTTCGCGGTAGATGTCCTTTTCCGCTTCGACTTGGTCGGAGGGGACTTCTTCGCGGGTGATGGCCGACGGGTGGGCGGCGGCGATGTGAAGGCAGAGATCCTTGACGAGTGTCTTGAAATCGTCGTTGCCGGCGGCGTCCGCGCTGGCGCTTTTGACTTCGATGAGGACGCCGACCTTACCGGCGAGGTGGATGTAGCTACCGACGCTGCCGTCGCCGTCGAGGGCAAAGCGGGAGAAGCGTTGCACGACGAGATTCTCGCCGAGTTCACCGACCTTGGCTTTCACGAATTCTTCGAGAGTCGTGCCGCCGTGGTCTTCCTGCAGAAGTTCTTCGACAGAGCCAGCGCTGCCGTTGGAGGAAATGTGGTCGAGAATCTCGTCGACGAAACTCGTGAAGTTTTCGTTCTTCGCGACGAAGTCGGTTTCGCAGTTCACTTCGACGAGGATGCCAGTCTTTCCGTCTTCGGAGATGCGGGAGGCGATGACGCCTTCCTTGGCGGCGCGGGCGGCCTTCTTGTCGGCGGAGGCGATGCCTTTCTTGCGGAGGATCGTTTCCGCCTCTTCGAGGTTTCCGCCGGACTCCTTGAGCGCGGCTTTGCAGTCCATCATTCCGCAATTGGTTTTGTCGCGGAGTTCCTTGACGAGGGAAGCAGTAATTTCAGCCATGGTATCTATCTATCGTTAGTCGTTTTGGTAAATGATCGGGAGCGTCCGGAATCGCGGACGCTGCGCCGTTAATATCAATGCGTCGGCGAACCGCTTAGCGGGTTCTTGGTGACTTTTTCTTCACCAGCTTCCCGCCATCAGTCGCGGCAATCACGGGGTCGATGAGGTTTTGCAAGACGATGCGGATCGAACGGATGGCGTCGTCGTTGGAAGGGATGGGGTACTGGACGGCGAGCGGATCGGCGTTGGAATCAACCATGGCAACGACGGGGATGCCGAGCTTGGTCGCTTCGTTCACGGCGATGTGCTCGCGGGCGGAATCGACGATAACGAGGGCGTCGGGAAGACCGTTGAGCCCGCGCATGCCGTCGAGGTTGCGGGCCAGCTTCTGGCGCTCGCGGTTGAGGGAAGCGAGTTCCTTTTTCGACATCTTCTTGTAGTCGGGAGACTTCTCGATGTCTTCAAGGTAACCGAGACGCTTGATGCTCTTTTTGATCGTCTCCATGTTCGTCATCATTCCGCCGAGCCAGCGGTGATTGACGTAAAACTGTCCGCAGGCTTCGGCGGCGGCGCGCACGGCGTCCTGGGCCTGGCGCTTGCATCCGACGAAGAGGATTTGCTTTCCGTTCTCCGCGAGTTTCGCGAGGAAGTTTCCGGCTTCTTCGAGAAGCTCGGCCGTCTTTTCGACGTTGATAATGTGAACCCCGCCTTTTTTGAGCAGGAGGTAGGGTTTCATTCTCGGGTTCCACTTCTTGGACTGGTGTCCGAAGTGCACACCCGCTTCGACGAGTTCTTCAACTACTGTAGGCATTTTGTATTCTGGATCGCAGGCCGTGCACGTCGGTCGTTTTTGCCAACGCTCGGCCGCCTTGGATTTGTTTGCGGCCGATCCACGCTTCCCGCGAAGGGTTAGTGTTTTCGATGAAAAATCCGCCCGGAGGCGGAAGGGCGCGTATTATCCGCAGATCGGACCGGAAATCAAGGGGGAAATGCTAGTTCTCACGCTTGTGGTTTTTGTCTTGTCAGTTCAGCGACGGACCGGGAAACTACAAATATGAAGATTCGCAGGTGGGTTTTGGCGAGTTTCTTGGTTCTGGCTTCATTCGAGTGTGGCCGTGGCCGGGAGTTCGAGAGCATGGATGGCCGGAAGATCGAGGCCACCCTGATTGGTCACCGGGATAATGGAAAAACCATTGTCCTCCAGATGGGCACGAAGGAGTATGCCTTGCCGATCACGAAATTTTCGATCGACGACCAAGTCTACATCATGGAGTGGGTCGAAAAGAATCCCGGGAAGATGGCGGTCGACTTCCGGTTTTACGCGGACCTGCGCGAGGAGCGCTCTTCTTCGTCAAAGGTCGACTATGACGAACGGTTGCAGGTTTTTCCGCGGACGTATTCGATTTCGATGAGCAACAACAGCGGCGGCCCCGTCAGTGGCATGCGGGTGGAATTGCAGGTTCTGATCGAGGACTGGATCGATACCTTGGGTGGATTTCGTCATCTCGCCTATTCGGGGACTCACCGATCGGCGAAGCTGTTGCGGTTAAAGGGGACATTGGAAAATGTCGATCTCGGCGCCAACGAACGCCTCGACATGGACACGCCGACGTTCACGATTGAGAAGTATGTCGATCGTGACGGAGGGAGCGTGGATATCGCGAAGAAGGACAGGGTGATGGGAGTTTGGATTCGCGTCTACATCGGCGACACGATGGTCGAGGACTGGCAGTTGGCGGAAAACAATGCGGTGCTGAAGGACATTCCCTGGGAAGACTCGGGGACTGGTCGGGTGCAGCTTTTGGGTGGGGAAAAAACGTATCGCGAATTTCCGATATCGAGTTCGAACCCTGAGAAGCCCATCCGTGGCAAAGGGTTGATTGTTTCCGCGAAGAAGAAGATGTCGCGGTGACGGATGTTCCTGGGGATCAGGATGCTCTTTGACGTGTATTTGGTTTGAAAACGATGCCGATCCGCTTCATGGAGCGGGTTCATGTCGGTCAAAAAGCACACCCCGGAATCTGCGGAGCGCGAGTTCGTGCCGCCGGACTATTTCCGGGTGCTGGAGCGGACGGAGATTTTTCCGGATGAGTCGCGGCCGCTCGAAGTGGATCTCGGTTGTGGTGATGGCGCGTTTCTGTTGGCATTGGCGAAGGAATTTCCGGAGCGGGATTTTCTCGGGGTTGAGAGATTGTTAGGCCGTGTGCGGAAGGTCTGCCGGAAAGCAGCGCGGGAGGGTTTGACGAATCTCAAGGTGTTGCGTTTGGAAAGTAACTACACGCTGGGGTGGTTGCTCCCGGAGGCAGAGGTGGACCGGATTCATCTGCTGTGCCCGGATCCGTGGCCGAAGGCTCGACATCAGAATCGGCGGTTGGTAAGCGATGATTTTGTTGCGGGGCTCTTGCGGGTTCTCAAACCTGAAGGTGAATTCCTCTTCAAGACGGATCATAGCGAGTACTTTGAAGAAGCTTGTGAGGTGATCGGAAGGGCGAGTCAGTTCGAGAAATTGGGATGGCCGGAGGATGCTTTTTATTATCCGCGGACGGATTTCGAAGAGTTGTGGACGAGTAATGGAAAATCGATCTTCCGAAGTCGGTGGAAGTTGCGTTAGACCCATGTTCGCTGCTTTCGAGAGTGTGAGATTTGACTTTAAATTGCGGGGATTTTGCGGAATCATGGGGTTGTCGACGCTGATTGTTCTTTCTTTTCGGCCGGCTCCCTCAACAACCCCCCATCGCCTTCACTCCGACTTCAAACCGGGGTGAAATCCGCGCTGCCAAACCCTCCGAAACCGTGATTCATGTTCTTCTTTGCTCCGTCGTTTTTGTGACGCCGATTTTATGGGATGGTTCTCCGAGTATCCTGGACGAGGTGGATACTTCCAGTCTCACGACGCACGAAATCGCCGAAATTCGTGAAGCGATTAATCGGTGCTTGAAGGGAGACTACGAGCCTGCCATTCCGGTTTTGCAAAGACATGCCGAGGGCGGCGAGGTCGCTTCGACTTTTGTTTTGGGTAAACTTTATGCGGATGGCGAGGGCGTTCCGCGGTCACCGGATCGTGCAGCGCGATTGCTACGTGCTAATACGGCGAGGACGCACACTCCTTCGATGATTGCCCTTGGCGAGTTGTTGGAGAAGACCGATCCCGACGAAGCGTTGCAGTTATACCGTCAGGCGGCTTCGCTGAACGATCCTATTGGCCTCTATAAACTGGGCGAGGTCTATGAACGGGGAAGACTGGGGGAGTCGCCCAACGAAAAGATGGCTTTCGATTATTTCGAGAAACTCGCCGCGCTTGGTGACGCGGAGGGAGAGGCGCGAGTCGCACAGTATTACGATGAGGGAAAAGGCGTCACCGCAGATCCGGTAAAGGCGACGCGGATCTACCGAAAGGCGGCGCTTCGGGGGCATCTTCCTTCGATGGTCACGCTTTCGCGCCGGTATTTTGGTGGTTCGGGACTGGATGCGGATCCGGTGGCGGCCGTCGGTTGGCTGACGCGAGCGTCGCAGTTGGGCTCGACGGAAGCGCAGGTTCTTCTGGGACTTCGTTATGAGATAGGGGATGCCACTTTCAAGGACCTCAATGAGGCGGGTAAGCTATACAGCAGGGCAGCGGCAGCCGGGAACCCGGAAGGTGATTACCACCTCGGTCGGCTATATCGGGATGGACTTGGAACGGAAGCGGATCCCGTTCGCGCTTACGTGCTCTTTTCGATGGCGCAAGCCGATGCACGTGCGCAGGATGCGTTGATGAAACTGGAGCGGAAGCTGTCGGCGAGCCAGTTGTTGGCAGCGAAGACAAAGCTAGAGGAGCAGGCGGGGAATTGAACGCTGTGGGACCAGAGGGATCTTCGCGCGAACTGGTCGCTTAGTTTCGCTGCAAGGAAAGGCGGAGACTTTCATCGAGCGTTGCGGAGATTTCAAGATCGTCGCCGTTGACTTCGATGGTCACGGCGCCCGTGGTGGTTTGATCCACGACATGGCGATTTTCTCCGCGGAGGCGTTCTTCGAGTGAAGATTGTCGGTCGCTCCCTCCCCGATAACGCGATTGGGCGAGGATGATGGCGCTGGGATCGGCGGCCGCAATGAATTCGGGGAGGCCGGAAAGGTCTCGTGCCGCGACGGCTTTGACGAGGACGTCGCACCGGAGAGCATCAGGGTCGGCGGCGAGGAGTTCCTTTTCCTCTTCAAATGACAACCCGCCAAGAAAGAGAACGCGCCAGCCTGATTTTTCGAGAAACCCTGCTCGCGTGGGAGCGTCCTTCAGGAGGGGTTGCCAGTTCTGGGGAAGTTCGGCTTCTCCAACGCCAACCAGCCCGTGGTTTCGCAGGTAATTGCGAATGACTCTGTCGTCAGAGGAACTTTTCACCGGGCGGAGAACGTGGGTGGAAGACCCATGATGGACGATGGACGGGGCGGAGCCGCTCGGCGTGTCCAAAACGATTATAGTCGCGTCATTGCGATCAAGAAATCGCTCCCACGGAACGTGAATGTGTCCGCCGGGCACGGAAGAGAAGAAGGCGACGGATGCGGTGAGGACAGTGGCTAATCCGAAGCAGGCGTTGTTGAGAATAATGGCGAGGCCGGGTTGGGCCAGATTGATGAGGAGGATGGCGAGAGAGGTTGATAGGATGAGGAAGGCCAAGGGGACGACGATGAAGTTTGCAACGAGGGCGACAGGTGCGACGAGATGAAAGTAGATGAGAATCAGGGGCGCGGAGCCAATCCAGGCGGAGGTTGTAATGGCGAGATAGTCGGTAAACGTTCCTCCAGCCGAGCCTTTCAAGCGTTGAAGAGGAGTCAGCAAAGTGGAAGGAAGGAAAGGGTCGTGACGGAAAGTGGATGACAGTTTTGACCGGAGAACGGGGGCTATAAGGGCGATGGACAGCAGAACGAGGAAGGAAAGTTGGAAGCCGGGACGAAGTATCTGGAGAGGCTCGACGAGAAGGATGACGAAGGCGGCCGCGCCGAGACTGTTGAGAATGCGCGCGGGCCGGTTGGCAACCATCCCGCCGAGGAAAACGGTCATCATGATCGCTGCACGGACGGCAGAGGGGCGAAGACCGGTGACAAAGGCATAGAAAAGAACCGTGATGATGACGCCCACGACCGCATACTGGCGCGAAAGGCCGCACATTTTGAGAAGCTCGAAAACCATCCAGCCTACCAAACCCACATGAAGTCCGCTAACGGCAAAGACGTGCATGGTGCCGCTGAAGCGAAAGTCCTCCGTGATATCCCAGGGCACTCCTTCGCGTTCGCCAAGGACAACGGCGTTGATGACACGGGCGACGGGTTCGTCTTCGAGATCGCGGAGCAGTGCGCGGGAAATCCAGTTTCGGGCTTTGAGGGAAATGGCGATCAGCGGGTTCCCCTGATCATGCTCTAGCAGAACAATATTCTCGCCCCACGCGCTGGCGATCTCCGCGTGAATGCCCTGACGATGCAAGAACGACCGGCTGTCGAATTCGCCGGGATTTCGCGGCCCCCGCGGACGACGAAGGAGGCCTTCAACACGGACGCTGTCGCCGTAGTCCAGCGAGGTTCCCGGCGAGGGTGAAGTGACTTGAATGGTCTGACTGGCCGGGACCTTTTGATCGTCATGGACAATGGACCGGAGGCGGAGCCGGAGTCGAATCTGGCCGGTGATCGGATCCACGTCGGGAGGGGCGTTGAGAACCCCTTCGGCGGTAACGAACAGGCCTTGGCCCGGCTTAATGTTAGCCAGAAAGGGAACGGACTGTGCATGCAGATGGCGCTGTGAGGAAAGAGCGGCGCCGCCGAAGAAGAGGACGATGAGGAGGGTGGTCGTTTTGTTCCAGAAGAGGAAGAGCAAGGTTGAAGCCAGACAACACGCCAGCCAAATCCAAGGGGAGTCTGTCGAGAGTCCCGCCGTGATGCCGGCGATGAAGGTGAGGGCGGGAATCGCGAGGGGCTCAATGACGAATCGCCCTAACAAGGAACCCAAAAATCCCGCCTTCAAAATCGCTTAGACCGCGTCAAGCTCGTGGAGCTTGTGCGTGGCGTTGGCCGAGTGGCGAGTCTCGGGGTATTTGTCGATCACTTCCTGGTAGATGGTGCGGGCCTGCTCGGTTTCCTGCTTGTGTTCGACGAGAAGATCTGCCAGTCGGAAGTGGAAGTAGGCAGCGTCATTGTCGCGCCATCCTTCTCGGTCGAGGGCTCCGCGCACGGTGGCAATGGCCGCGTCGGGGTCGTGAAGATGATCGACCTGGATCTTCGCGATTTCGACAATTGGCAGCCGATCCTCGGGTTCACTTTTCGCGACCTTTTTGAATAGATCGATGGCTTCCTCGTATTCCCCTTGCGCCAGCTTTGCCATGGCACGCTGCCGGTCATCGGCCTGCACTTCTTCCGGCGGGGTATAGAAAAACTCGCCGATGCGTTCTCCGAGCATGGGAAGGAAAAAGGCGACGAAGAGGACTCCGAGCACGCCTGCGAGCAAGACAAAGACGACGAATCTCGACCCGATATCCATATCCGCCCAATTGGTGGCGATGAGGTAAATAAGCGTGGCGCCGCCGAGGACGGAGAGATTGAGGACGATCAGCTGTTTGTTTGACATGCGAGGCCGAACATACTCATCCCGCGATGTGTTTGAAGCGCAAAAAAATGGTTTCTAGCGCAACGGGTCGAAGAATCCTCCCTTGTAGTGATAGAGTTCGCGGACGGTGGCGACTTCGGTTCCATGGAGCGTTTTGAAGTGCTCGAACGCCTCCTTGTTCTCAAGCCACTTGTACACTTCGGGGATCTTGGTTTCCATGTCCGAGCGGAGGCCGGCGATGACGTAGAGTTCGGAGTTGGTCCTGTCGGCGAGACTCATCAGTTGCACGAGACCGAGGAAATGTTTGGCATCGGTGCCTTTCACATAGTCGGAGAATACCAACCAGCCCAGCGCGTCATAGGCGAAGGCGGAGCCGCCAACATGGGCGATCAAAAGTCCGGAAGTCCGGAAGTCGCGTGGGTCGGGTATTTTGCCGCGCACTTCGACGACAGCTTCGCGGAGCGGACCGATGGGCTTTGACCGCATCGCATTGAGTTTCGGCCAACTGAAAAAGAGCATGCTGAGAATCCAGAGAGCATGCAGCGGCAGACGCCATTGGAAGGGAAGGGGCGCGAGACACTGGTTGAGACCGTGGGCGACGCACAGGAGAACGAGCGGAAGGAACGGGAAGAAGTACCAGGGAAAAAGATGGATATCCGAAATGAGAGCGATGAGGACGAGGATCGCTATGTTTGATAAACACACCACGGTGGCGAGGAGAACCGGCGTGGCGAATCTCCGCAGCGCTCGGAACCAACCGAAGAAAAAGAAGCCGGCGAACGTAACGAGACAGAAGAAAACAAGGGCCGTGTGGGTCTGGAGGAGGGATTCGATGCTGTGGAACCAGGGGTTTTCCTTCGAATGGTCTCCCCAGTCCGTCCAATCCATGCCGCCGGCGAAGTGTGCGAAGAGATTGGGCCACCAGTTGGAGTTGAATTCCTGCCGGGGAGATCCTTCCTGAATGAAGGGAATGATCTGGTAGATGGTTGGGACGATGAACGGAGCGAGAAGTGAAAGTGTGAGGACGTTCGCGACGAACCAACGTTTGAATTTCACCCGTGCAGCGCCGTTTTCGGTCAGGCGCTTCCGGCGGAGGATGAAGAGCAGCGCGAGATTGATGCCGACGACGGCCAAAGCCATTCCCGGCCAACTGTAAAGAAGGAGGAACTGGGCGACGGCGAAACCTGTCCAGAGCCGCCAACGCGGCCGGTCGAGAGCCTTGATGGCGAGGAAAAGAACGATAGGAAGGAGAAGAAAAACGTAAGCGTATCCCCGCATTTCCGTTCCGAAGCGGATGACCCATGGGTGAAACGAAAGAAGCGTGACGAAGACAAGAGCCGTCGATTGCCCGAAGAGAGACTTGGCGAGTTGGAACCAGATGACTATGCCGATGAGGACCGCGAGGAGCGGAAAGAGGCGAAGAACGGGCTCGCTGAACTCCCACGGTTCCTTGTCGAAAAGACGCTGCCAGACGTTGAGCGAAGCCCGGGAAAGGATGCTGCAAAGAAAGTGTTGGTTGGTGGAGTCGTATCGCCAGACGGTCTCAATCCAGTGAGGGGATTCCCAGATGGGTGCCGGAATGACGTCCAATGCCTGACCTTCAGGTAAATCGTGGACGAAGCTCCCGTGCACCGGTCCCAGCAGTGTGGACTGTTCATCCGTCCAGAGACTGTGGTTCATCCGCGGCCCCGCCAGCCAAAGAGTGAACAAGATGGCTCCCGCCAGCCAGACGAATTCCAGGATCCGCCCTTTATTCTTCGGAATCAAAGTCCGTTTGGAAAGGTTCTGTCCAATTTCTCCACCATGCGACGATCAAAATCGCCCCCAAAATCGGGAAAATAAGGCTAAAACGCAACCATCCCGCGAATTGGAGATCCCTCATCTCCAAAGTCTGCTCCTCCGCGATTTCGAGCCTCGGAGGGTCTTGAATGACTGAAAACACCACCAAAATCCCTACAAAAATGAGGAAACTCAACAAAATCTGCCTGAAGCGATGACGGATTAGTCTCAAATTGTTAAGTAATATAATTAGTTAAATCTATTGAAATTTTCATGGAATCTTTTAAAAGCCTGTGTAAACTTAAAAAAGACAGTTCATAATAGCTGTTGCTGGTTGTTCTGACAATTAATGTTTCATTCCCGCCACAAACTTGATCTTCCGTTGATTTGGCAATCGAATATTCGTTTAGTCGTGGAAAATAACTCTTGGCAATCCGTGGATTGCCGGGCGATAATCGACCGTCCTTTAATGTCGATTTTTCCACGAAAAAACGTTTGAAAGGGACTCAAGCAGGGACCATTCATCACACACTCGAAACCTAAGACTCACGGAACCAACCACAGTAATGAAACCAACCTTTTACACTCTTCTCTCCGGTGTTTTGGCCATCGGCTTGAACACCGCGTCCGCAGCCAAAGATTGCGACAAGGCCGCTGAAAAGCTCGAAAGTGCCATTGAGAAGAAGCCCGAGGAAGTCCTCGTCCTATTGACCAAGTCTCTGGGTAAAAACGAAGACTGTGCTTGTGAACTCATCAAGGTCGCCATCGAAACAACCGATGCCGATGTGGCTCTTGTTAGGCAAATCGTGACTGCCGCCGTTCTTGTCGAGGACGTGAATCCGGCGACGGTTGCTGAGTGTGCCATCGCTGCTCGACCGGAAGCCGCTTCCGCCATCAAGGCGGCACTCGTCGAGGTAACGGAAAGCGCGACTGTCGATGAAGAAGATCGTATCATTGTCGATCGCAGCAGTTCGGACTTTCCTGAATGGGGAAATGGAGTTGTCAGTGGTGTTTACATGATCCCACCCATCGCAGGTGGAGGTCCTGATCTCCGCGCCGTTCTTCGCGCCCAAGGATTCAGTAATGAAACCATCGAACGCATCTTGGCAGGATTGACCACGGCTGAAGAAGTTATCCGCGAGCAGCTTCGTCGGCGGCCGACTCGCCCGACGACGGTCATTATCACGACGCCTACTCCGCAAAGTCCTTGAGATACGAGGCGAATTTGAAAGTGCCACAAGGTCCGATTCCTAAAATTCACCACCTACTTCGCATTCAAACACTCTTGGTGTCACCACCACTCCTATGAAACTTCTTCGAGGCTTACTCATACTCTCCGCTTTGTCGATAGGCTCTGGCGCTAATGCTCAGGGCTTGGTCGGTTTTGCGGGCGATGACGATTTTTACTCCGCGCTTCCGTTCACCACTTCCTTGGGAGTCGACTTCGGATGGGATTCTAATCCGGGAGCGACGTCTCTCGGCGATGCACAAGATACCGCTTTCGTTCGAGGTGGTGCAGATTTGGCTTGGGGTGGTGGATCCAGGACCACTCCAATCCGAATTGCTGGTTCTCTTTCCGGCCTCTATTACTTCGATGAAGTGGAGCGGCTCGACGAAGAGTTTTTCTGGAACACACGGCTCTCCGTCAATATCAGTCACTCAGTAAATCGGCGTCTCACTGTTGGATCGAATTCGTTCATCAGCTATGAAATCGAACCCGATTATGCAGTTGGGTTTTCCTTACAAAACCGTTCCGGACAATACCTTTATGGTTACAACAGCTTCTGGGCTACTTACCAACTCTCGCGGCGTCTCAATGCCGTCACCCGGTACGAAATCAGCGGGATTCTTTACGATGAGGGCGAATTCAACAGCGAGGACCGATTTGTGCAAACCATTCGGGAAGAACTCCGCTTCAAGTGGACTCGTTTGACCACACTGATCGGTGAATACCGTTTCTCCAACACCCACTTCTCTGAATCCAACCGAGATTCTGACAGTCACTTCTTCCTTATCGGTGCCGACCGCAACCTGAGCAGGCAGCTCACTAGCCATTATCGGGTTGGCGCGCAGATTCGAAGAGACACCTTTGGTGATTCTGAACGTCCATACGCAGAACTTGCCTACCGATACCAGTTGGCGGAGAAAACTTCACTTCACTTCGCCAATCGTCTCTCTCTCGAAGAGTCTGAAATTGCTGGGTTCCGCGAACGTTACACTTGGCGGTCGGTCCTCTCCGTAAGGCATCAGATCACAGCCCGCCTCAACGGAAACGCATCACTTGTTTATCTTCACAACGAATTCAGTGGAAGTACTTCTTTCACACGACCTGACCGGTCCGAGGACCTTGTCAGCGGCACGCTTGGGTTGAGCTACCTCGTGCTTTCCAACCTGTCTGTGAACGCCAATTACTCCTTTACCTCCGTTCATTCGGACGACGAATTCCGCGAGTATGACCGCCATCGCGTGTCACTCGGAATGTCGACGACGTTCTAAGGCGGACAGAAACATCTTCATTTAAAATGCCGCTCAGTGACGCTGGGCGGCATTTTTTTTGCACAAGGATCGGTTGAAGCGGGGAGCGTGGAAACCGAGACTGAGCGAAAGAAGGATGACGGACGTTCCTCAATTCTTCTAGATATGAAGGATTCCTCCAAGCGCGCGAATTTTGCCTACGTTTTCGAGCGGTTTCCCAGCTTCACGCAGACGTTCTGCGCAAGGGAAGTCGAAAGCATGCTTCGCCTAGGCGTGAATCTGGAAATTTTATCCATCAGGGACACGAGGGAAGAGAAGCAGATCGATCAATTTCCATCTGATCTTCTCGAATCGGTTCGCTTTCTGCCAGAAGAAGAGGTGCTCGTGGAAACCGTCAACGAGTGGAAGAAAAACGACGAACTGCCCCAGGAGGCAGTCCTGACACTTCGGCATTGGGGAAGGGAGCCGGACAAACGACGCATTTACGAAGCGATTTATGTCGGTCGAACCCTGCAACAACTCGGGGTGCGGCATGCGCACACCCACTTCGCGGGCGTCGGCGCTAGAACTTGCTGGTGGATGGAGCAGTTTTTCGGAATCAGCTACAGTTTCACCGGGCACGCCAATGATATCTTCGAGCGGACGGACTTTGAAGTGTCTCTGGAGAAACTCGTGGAGGATGCGGCCGTCGTAGCGACCGTCAGTGAATACACGGCCGACTATTTGAAAGACAGGTTTCCCCGCCACGGCTTGAAAGTCCACCGAGCCTACAACGGCATCGATCTGGAATCGCTGAGCGCAGCGCCTTCCAAAACGAAAGGAGACCTTGATCCACCCAAGATTCTCAGCGTCGGGAGATTGATCGAAAAAAAGGGGTTCGATGATCTGGTGACTGCGTGTGCCATGTTGCGTGACCGCCAGATTCGATTTCAATGCAAAATCGTGGGGGACGGTCCTCTGCAGGAGGAACTGGAAGCTGCGATCAGCGAGTACGAGGTTGGCGATTGCGTGCGACTTGTGGGACCGAAATCCCAAGAAGAGATCAAGAAGATGCTTCATGAGTCTTCCGTATTCGCTCTTCCCTGCGTCACCGAAAAGGCGGGCGGAAAAGACAATCTTCCGACCGTTATCATGGAAGCGATGGCCGCGCGTTTACCGTGTGTATCCACGAAGCTCGCAGGCGTTCCTGAAATGGTGGAACACGAAGTGACCGGATTCTTGGCGGAGGAAAGGCAGCCTGAGAAGATCGCGGATTATCTCGCACAACTCTTGAATGACGCCGAACTCGCCAAAAAGATGGGAGAGGCGGGATACGCACGCGCGGAAAAGCTTTTTTCCCTGGAGAAGACGTCGACGCGACTGCTCCACCTTCTCTGGTCCAGAGGTTCGGTGCGCTTCGATCTAAAGTTGGTTTCTCAAATCCCATCGCTTCTTCCTGCAACGCTCCGGCAGTGGATGTTTCGATTCTGCCGACGATTCCATCGGCGATCACCCAGCCGCTTTGTCCTCGCTGAGATGGAGGCCAAGCGCCGACGCAAGGCTTCGCAAGTCGGTTGACGTGTGTGCCGCGGAAAGGCTTACACGAAGGCGTGCAGCGCCTTTAGCTACTGTGGGATACCTTACCGCTGGAACAAAGATTCCATCCTCCTCAAGCATCCGGGAAGACTCCGCTACCGCCGATTCTTCGTCCCCAATGAGAACCGGAAGAATCGCCGCCATTGGCTCGGCAACATCCAGTGTTTTTACCAATGACTTGCGGTAATCAAGGAGTTGCGATCGGAGTTGTTCCCCGGTTTCGCCGCCAATCATTTTGATCGCTGCAATACCCGCATGGGCGATCGCGGGGGGAATGGCCGTCGAGAAAATAAAGGATCGGCCTCGGTTGATGACAAGATCCGTGATTTCACGATTTGCTGCAATCACCCCGCCACCGAGCCCGGCAGATTTTCCGAGTGTGGTGAGAATGACGTCAACTTCTTGACCACACCCTACTGAGGCAGCCAAACCACGTCCTTGCGGGCCGATGACACCAAATGCATGCGCTTCGTCGATCACGACCATGGCATCAAATTCCTTGGCGCATTCGACGATCTGTTTCAAGGGCGGGCAATCTCCGTCCATGCTGAAGACGGATTCCGTCACGACAATGAGCCGGCCTTCCGAGCTGATCTTTTTCCGCCCGTTAACGAGTCTTCGTCTCAGCGAGTCCAGGTTGTTGTGCGGAAAGACGCGCACCTGCGCGCCGCTGGCCCTCGCGCCGTCGATGAGGCACGCATGGCAAAGTTTATCGAGAATGACCACATCACCAGCGCGGGCGATGGCGGAAAAAAGTCCGGACGCTGCGGCGAACCCGCTTGAAAAAACCAACGCCGATTCTTTTCCGAGGAAGTCCGCGAGAGAGTTCTCGAGTTCCCGATGCGGTTCCATGTGTCCGCTGATCAACTGCGAGGCCCCAGCACCCGTCCCATACCGTTCCACTCCCTCGACGAGTGCCGCTTTCAATCCCGGCGAGTTGGCCAGACCGAGATAGTCATTCGAAGAAAAATTGACGATCTCCCGGCCGTCCAAGTGAATCACCCGTCCTTGCGGACCTTCCAGTGTCCGAAGTTCGCGGAGAAAGTGCTGTTCGCGCAGTTCGTCCAGCTCGACGTGCGGCGAACGCATCTATCCAATGCCGAGACCCCAATGGAGCAGCGATCCCGCGTCGTTCCAAATGTGCGTCGTCGTGCTTCCCAAGACGACGACAACAACGTCTTGCGTTCCGCGACGGCCTGAGGCGACGAGGCAACGACCGCTTGCCCGTGTGTAACCTGTCTTCATGCCGTTGCAGTAGGAGGAGCGGCTGAGCAGCTTGTTGGTGTTCGAAAGCGTGACGGTTTTTCCGCTGGAATAGCGGAATTTGATGGATTTCTGTTCAATGTAGGAGCGGATAGTCCGGCTCTTGTAGGCGGCGAGTCCGAGGATGCCGATGTCGCGTGCGGTGGAGTATTGTCCCGACGCGGGAAGGCCATTTGATGTCACAAAGTTAGAATTGCGCATGCCCAGCTTACGCGCCCGGGAATTCATGGCGGAAGCGAAAGCGGATTGGCTGCCCGCGTAGTCGCGCGCGAGACAGCGGGCGACGTCGTTTCCGCTTTTGACTAACAATGCCTCCACCAAGTCGCCTCGGCGGTATTGCTGGCCGGAAGAAATATAGAGCTTGGACGGCTCGACTTGCGTGTCGGTCTTGGCCACCGTTATAAGGTTGTTCAGACCGCCACGTTCGACGGTGAGCAATGCGGTAAGGAGTTTTTGTGTGCTCGCCACGCCGCGCTTCGTGTCGGCGGCCTTCGTGTAGAGAACGCGATTGGTATCGGCGTCGATGACGATGGCCGACTTCCCGTAGATCGACGGTGGCTTGTTTGTTAGGACCCGGCGTGCGCGCCGAATTTCCGCGTCCGCGTTCTCCCGAAGGACCAGCGAGCCGAGCGCCGCTCCGCCCATGATTCCAAGAGCGTGGCGTCGGGAAGTGAGCGTTTCCTCGTCGTTCATGGTTCTAGAATTTCCCGTAGATTCTGTATTAGTCATCCTTATTTTTCAGGGCATTTTCGATTTCTTGGTCCCTTGGCGCCCCCATTTCGACGGATTTAAAATAATGTCGCCGGACCAGCTCCAAGGCGGGCGGATTTCGCTCAAAATAGATGACAGCAAGGTTGTAGTGAGCGTCGGCAAAACGTGGATTGAGCTCGACAGCCTTCAGGAGCTGACTCTCGGCGGCATCGGGCCATCCATTCTCCCGCAAGACAATCGCAAAGTAACTGCGCGCACGGAAGTCATCCGGTTTTTCATGCACGGCCCGCGCAAGCTCGGAGATCGCCAGAAAGGTGTCGCCGGAATAGTGATGGGAAAGGCCGAGGGTGATTCGCGCGTGGATCAATTTGGGATTCGCGGCGACGGCTTTTGCCAGATGGGTAACGGCTTCTTTAAAGTTCCCTTGCTGAAAGAGAGCCGATCCAAGATTCGAGAGCATGAGCGAGTTGCCGGGAGCTTTGGCGACAATCTCCTCATAGAGCTTTCTCGCTTCTGCCCAGTCCTGACGTGAAAATGCTTCCGCCGCTTTGCGTGCCGGTTCGACGAGTTCTTCCGGGAGCTTTGTGTCCGGTGTTGCCTCTGAGATTTCGGCCTCAATACTTTGCGAACCCAACAGCGAAACGAAACAGCACAACGCAGTGAGACAAGCCGGGGCGAAAGTGATATCTGTGCGTGTCATGGATGAAGATGGCTCAGAACAAGCCCCGATTGAGATTCCGATTTCCGGCGAACTCGACCTTCACACCTTTCGTCCGAATGAAATCAGTTCGCTGCTCCCGGAGTATTTTCGTGAATGCAGAGAGCAGGGTATCCACGAAGTGCGCGTCGTGCACGGGAAGGGAACGGGGACACTTCGTGAGGGAGTCCTCGCCTTGCTGAAAAAACTCCCCGAAGTAAACGACTACTCGACGGCCGGAGCAGGAAGCGGGAGTTGGGGAGCTACCTGGGTTTACTTGAAGCCCATGCCTCAGGCCGCGGACGACGAGGCCGTGGAAACTCCGACTGCTTAGTTGGTGTTCCGTCGCCATGGGGCGATGGATGATAATCCGCCTGGCTAACCCAACCAGTTCGGCGTCCCCTCTTCGACGAGAGCGACGGGTTCCAGTGATTCGATTTCGTCACCACCCATCTGCTCGTTCCACGCTTGCAGTCGGGCGATCAATTTCGAACGAGGCTCTTTTCGATCCGCGATCGCAACGAGGAGGTCGGTCAACTTCGGGTCCAACTCGATAATCGAGGCGGCAAGTTCATCGAGGCTTTCGACGTTTTCGTTCTTGTCAGGGAAGTGCTCCTCGAGAGCAGCAGGGTCTAGTCGGTTGGCCATGGTTTGCTGGAAGTTAGTGGTGATTGATCGAATCGTGGTTAGTGTGGTGGTGAAGCAGGAATCATGTCGGATTCTCCTGGGCAGCGAACACTTTCCGAAGCATCGGAGAGTTCGATTCCCAGAGGTCGCGCAGTTTCTCCGTAATGAAGAAGTTCGCCGTCTCCGCCGCGTTCTTGCCGTAAAGACCCGTCCGGGTGACCTCCTCGAGTTGGTCGCGGACTGCCTCCGATACGGAGACGGTCAGCTGAACTGAGTCGATGGTGTTTTTCTGGCGGGCCATAGTTACCTGAAAGAATGGCGAATAAATGGCATTGTTATTCTGAAATTGCCAAAGAAATATTTCCAAATTTTTGGAAATGCCATGCCCATTGGATGCGTTCTAACAGGAACTAATGCGAAAACCCTTGAAAAATAGGGATTAAATTAGTTAAGATAAGTTAAACAAAATTTCATAAGTTTGACCACAGAAACGATAACTCCCGCCACCGAGGATAAGAATCCCGCCAATCCCGCCTCTGCGGACATCATTCTTTCGTGCAACGATCTTCACCGCACGTTCCACTCCGGCACCTCCGTCCTCGAAGTGCTCAAAGGCGTCTCTCTCGAAGTCCAAGCCGGCGAAAAACTCTTTCTCACCGGTCCCTCCGGCGCGGGGAAGACGACCTTGCTCTACACTCTGGCCGGACTGGAAAAACCCTCGGCCGGAGATGTTTGTTTTCGCGGCGAGTCGATTTACCGCCTGTCCACGCGGGCCCAGGCGCGAATCCGCAATCGATCCATGGGCTACATCTTTCAGAACTACCACCTGCTGCCCGAACTAACCGCGCTGGAAAACGTCGCCATGCCGGCGATGATCGGTGGAAGCGGCGGACGGAAGCGGGCCGCGGAACTGCTGGAAACGGTTGGGCTGGGCGAACGCATGACCCACTTGCCCACCCAGTTGTCCGGTGGCGAACAACAACGCGTCGCCATCGCCAGGGCCCTCGCGAACGACCCGGAATTGATCTTCGCCGACGAGCCGACCGGCAATCTGGACTCGAAAACCGGGGAGTCCGTCATGGAAGTCCTGCTATCCGCCGTTGCGGAACGCGGAAAAACCCTCATGGTGGTCACCCACGACCAGACGCTCGCACGGCTTGGGGACCGGAAACTCGTCCTCGCTGACGGACGGCTGGCAGAATAAAAATGAAAGTTTACGTCGATGGTAACCTGTTAGAAGAAGCAGAGGCAAAAGTCTCCGTCTTCGACCACGGGCTTTTGTACGGAGACGGCGTCTTCGAAGGAATTCGTTTCTACAACAGCAAGGTCTTCCGCCTGAAGGAACACATTGATCGCCTCTACAAGTCGGCAAAGGCCATCCTCCTCGATATCGGCATGACGCCCGAAGCGATGACCAAAGCCGTTGTCGAAACGATCCGCGCCAACGGCCTTTCCGACGGCTACGTCCGCCTCGTTGTAACTCGCGGCGCGGGCACCCTTGGGCTCAATCCCTACCATTGCCCCAAGGCCTCGGTCATCATCATCGCGGCGACGATCCAACTCTATCCGGAAGAAAAATACGAACACGGTCTCAAAGTCGTGACCTGCTCCACCCGTCGCCCCGCGCCCGCCGCGCTGAGCCCGGCCGTGAAGTCGTTGAATTACCTCAACAACGTCATGGCCAAGGTCGAAGCCATCAACGCCGGCGCCGAGGAAGGCCTCATGCTCAACGAGCAAGGCTACGTCGCCGAATGCACTGGTGACAATGTCTTCATCCTGAAAAACGGCGACATCCTCACGCCGCCCGTTTCTTCCGGTTCGCTCGAAGGCATCACCCGCGACGTCATCTTCGAAATCGCCGCAGAAAAAGGCGTTGCTCTCATCGAAAAAGAACTAACCCGCTACGACATCTACACCGCCGACGAATTCTTCCTCACCGGCACCGCCGCCGAAGTCGTCCCCGTCGTCGAAATCGACCGCCGCGAAATCGGTGAAGGTTCGGTTGGCCCCGTGACGAAAGACTTCATCGCCGCCTTCCGCGCGCTGGTCGGGTCGGAAGGGGAGCCGATCTAGGCTTTACCCACCGAGCACCCGCGCCGCGTCTTTGGCGAAGTAGGTCAGGATGATTTGGGCGCCGGCGCGACGGATGCCGGTGAGGGATTCCATCATCGTCTTTGTTTCGTCGAGCCAGCCGTCTTTGGCGGCGGATTTGATCATGAGGTATTCGCCGCTGACTTGGTAGGCGGCGATGGGGACGGTGAAGTTGTCGGCGAGGGTGCGGATGACGTCGAGGTAAGGGCCGGCCGGTTTGACCATGATCATGTCGGCGCCTTCGGCGACGTCGAGTTCGGCTTCGCAAATTGCTTCGGTCACGTTGGCGGGATCCATTTGATAAGTTTTCTTATCGCCGGATTTCGGCGCGGAATCGAGGGCGCCGCGGAAAGGTCCGTAGAATGCCGAGGCGTATTTCGCGGTGTAGCTGAGAATGGAAACGTCGGTGAATTGCTCGCCGTCGAGAGAATTGCGAATGGCGGCGACACGACCGTCCATCATGTCGCTAGGTGCAATGATGTCGGCGCCCGCCTGCGCATGGCAAAGTGCCTGGCGGCACAAGACGTCGACGGTTTCGTCATTGAGAATGCGGCCGTCGTCGGCGACGAGACCGTCGTGGCCGTCGCTGTTGTAGGGGTCGAGGGCGACGTCAGTGACGACGGCGAGGTTGTCGCCGAAGTTTTCCTTTAAGGCCTTGATGGCGCGTGGGACGAGACCGTCGGGGTTCGCGCATTCTTCGGCGGTTGGAGTTTTCAGCGAGTTGTCGATGGCGGGGAAGAGAACCATGGCATTCACGCCGAGACCGATGGTTTCTTTGGCTTCGCGAAGCAGGCCGTCGAGGCTGAGACGTTTGCAGCCAGGCATGGAATCGATGTCTTCGTCGTTGTCGCCGTCATGAATAAAGACGGGCGAGATGAAGCGATCCGGCGACAAGTCCGTCTCGCGGGTGAAGGCGCGGATGGCGGCAGACTTTCGGTTGCGGCGGGGACGGATGAACATGGAAGTGGAACAGTAATGCCAAAGACGTTGAGAACCAAGGGGCGAATCGGCGGGAAAGCGTAGAGCGAAGAGCAGAGAGCCTAGAACTGAAGAGTGCTCGCTTCGCTCGTGGTTTTTTGTAGCCGTGAGGGCACGGGCGCTCCACCTGTGGCGCTACTTCTCTCGTAATCTGACCTCTGACTTCTGATTACTGACTTCCGCCTTCCGACCTCTGACCTCTGACCTCCGACTTCCGTCTACCGATCTCCGTCTCCAGCATCCTTCTTCATCGCCTCTGCTAACCCGCGAAGATAGTCGAAAGAATAGAGGCCGGTTTGATGCCCGTCGCTGAAGTGGAACTGGAGGGCGTAGCCGCCGACGGGGAGCCAGCGTGTGACGGTCACGCCGGGGAATTCGGTTTGGTTGGAGGCGCCGAATACACGGCCGAGGACGTCGGGTTCGCCGCGGGTTTCCGCACTGGGGGAAGCCGCGCGCAAGAGTTCCATGGGGAAGAAAGTCTCTTCGCCGTCGTCCCAAACGATGGCGATTTCGTTGCCGATGGCCTGAATGTTGGTAGGTGTGTGCAAGGGAGGAAAAAGGTTGCCCAATGGCGGTGTTCCCGGTTATTGAAAGACGTGAGCCAACCCCGGACCGACGAAGAGAAACTTGCTTGGGTGCTCGACCAGTGTCGAGCAAAAGGTTTACGTCGGACAAGCGCTCTGCGTGCAATTTTGTCCCTTCTCATCAGCGCAGACAAGCCTTCGACGCTCAATGATCTCAATGACCGTCTTCCCGACGACGCCAAGTGCGATCCGGCGACGACCTACCGCATGTTGCTTCGCCTTGAGGAGACCGGATTGATACGTCGTTTTGGGCTTCATGGACGTGCCGCGCACTTCGGGTTAATTCTTCCCGGCAAGCATTGCGACTTTCTCATTTGCCGCGATTGCGGAAAGATCGAGGAATTGGACATGCATTGTCCGGTGGAGGAATTCGAGCGCGAGGTGGCGACGAAGTCGGGGTATGACGGAATCTACCACGAATTGGAGTTCTTCGGCCGTTGTCCCGAGTGCAAGGATCCCGTCGCTTGAAAGAGGGCGGGCAGCGCGTAAACTGCGAGTCCGCCGAAACGCCGGGGTGGCGAAATTGGTAGACGCGCCTGACTTAGGATCAGGTGTCTTACGACGTGCAGGTTCGAGTCCTGTCCCCGGTATTTTTAGCGAAAGGTTTCTAGGTCTAATCGCAGGTAGTCACGTCCGTTGTCTAAGTTTTTACCGGCGTGCCACAGGATTAACTCGTTACCTTGAATTCTGGCCTCTGTTTTGAAATGCAGAACCGGACCGGTTAGGATGCGCTGCCAACGTTCATCCCGTTTGAGAAAGACGTGTGTTTCTCGGAGAGTCTTGTTCGATTCAAATTCGCGGAACCAAATCGCTAAATGCCACTCGTTTTCGATCAGTTCAGTCACTGTGGCGCCTGGATGGAGAGCGTTGGCCCAGATGTTCATTTCTTCGGAGGACGCGAATCCCCTCGGTGTCCCAGTCGGTTCGTTGGCCAGCTCATTTCTCTTGGCCGCGTGCGGCATCGGCTTGGGCCTCTGCTTTTGGAAGGCTTGCAAGGTGCCTCTCCAATCTCCATTCAAGTCACACTCTATGAATCGCTCGCCCATTTCGATTCGCGCTTCTGCACAGCCGAGGCAAATCAGAGTCATGCATTCGCTTGCACCACTCTTGAAACGTATTGCGAAGTCGGGATGAAATCCTCCGCAGAATCGACTTTTCTGAAGCGGTTGGAATCCGTTTGTCTCTTGAAAAAGAAGACGAATGAGTGCGCTGGCTTGTGCGTCTGGAATTTGAGATTCAGGGTAAAAATGAAAGTTGTTGATGAAAATGGATTCCTTGCGAGCAAGTTCGGTAATCATTAGATCACGTCCCCAAAGCGAATGGGGAAAGCCTTCATAGACTTCTATGTCCTCGGCTTGCTGCACAAAAGCGCTGATCTCTGGGAAAAAACGGAATGAGCTTACGCTTCGATCATTTAGGTCGCGGCGGAAATCCGGATCCTGAGCGGCGTGGTGTGTTCGGTAGAACTCCCAATTTCCGTCAGATTCTGCTCGTGTTTCGGCGGAGAGTCCGCTAATGGTTACCGATCCGGCGAAGCATAGGAAACACCAAATCTTCATTGCTTGTATGACTACTTCCCGGATAAACGTGCTCAAATTGGGCGTAATTTTTGGCTTCACCGCCCTCTTTCTCAGCTGTTCGCTGACGACCGCTCAGACTATCGACAGCTTTACCTTGATCGACGCGACCACGGATCTCCCGATGACGGGGTACGATCCGATTGTCGACGGCACGACCATTGATCTCGCAATGACGGGAACCAGTTTGAACATTCGGGTGGATACGACACCTTCGACGGACTTTGGGAGTGTGGTCATGGCGTTGACCGGCGCGACGACGCAAAATCAGACTGAGAGTGTTCCACCGTGGGCGTTGGCGGGTGATAGTAGCGGGAACTTCAATGCGATGACTTTCAATGTCGGTGCGCACACGATGACCGCGAATGCCTTCACGGGGAATGGTGGTTCGGGGACGCAGACGGACAGTTTGACGATCAATTTCACGGTGATCGATGGACCGGGATCAACTTCACCGGTGGTTTCGATCACTTCGCCGGCAAATGGCGCGAGTTTTCTCGACCCGGCGAACTTCACGCTGGCGGCATCGGCGAGCGATCCCGACGGGACGGTGACGCAGGTCGAGTTTTTTGTTGGTGGCACGACCAGTCTCGGGGTGGATGCTATTGCCCCGTTTGAGCAGCCAGTGAGCGGTCTGACCTCCGGGAGTTACACCTACACGGCCGTCGCGACGGACAATGATTCGAATACGACAACCTCCGATCCGGTGACGGTCAACGTCATCACTCCTGGCGCGGGCGGAACGGTGGGTGGTGAGTTGAAGCGTTGGCACCGAGTGAGCGTGACCTTTGACGGTCCTTCGGCCAATGAGTCGGACACTTCGCCGAATCCGTCCCTCGACTACCGGCTGGATGTCACTTTCACCGGCCCGAGTGGAAAGGCTTTTGTGGTGCCGGGATTTTTCGCGGCGGATGGAGACGCGGGGGTGAGCGGAGCGACTGCGGGGAACAAGTGGCGGGCGTATTTTGCGCCGGATGAAACCGGGACATGGAGTTATCTCGCGAGTTTTCGCACGGGAACGAATGTGGCTGTCGGCGACACGGTCGGAACACCCACGAGTTTCGACGGGACGGCTGGAATTTTTGTCGTCGAGGAAAGTGATAAGACCGGCGATGATTTCCGGGCACCCGAGCGCGGACTGCTCATCAATCGCGGGCATCACTATCTCACGTTTGCCAATGCGAAGCCCTGGGTGAAAGGCGGACCGGATATTCCGGAAAACCTTCTCGCCTACGACGGCTTCGACAACACGGCGACGAACAAGCACAAATACACGAATCATCTCAGCGATTGGAATCCCGGCGACCCGGATTGGGATTCCCCGAACCTTCCCGGAACGACGGATGGTCGGCGCATCATTGGCGCCATGAACTTCATTGCCGAACAGGGGGGCAACTGCATTTACTTCCTGCCCATGAATATCGGAGGCGATGGCAATGACACGTTTCCGACGCTCGCGCCCCAAAACAAGACGCAGTATGACGTGAGCAAACTCGACCAATGGGAGATCGTTTTCTCGCACGCGCAGTCGCTGGGTATCTATCTGCACTTCCAACTCGCGGAGACCGAAAACGCCAACGAGAACTACCACGACAACGGGACGCTAGGCACTGAGAGAAAGCTCTTTTACCGCGAGTTGATCGCGCGTTTCGGATACCACCTCGCCTTGGAGTGGGACATCGGTGAGGAAAACGACTACGGGCACGACAAGCACGTCGAGTTCGCGGCCTTTCTCAAATTGATCGACCCCTACGATCACCCGGTGACGACGCACATGAACACGAACCAGTTCGATACTTATTTCGCGCCGAAACTGGGGAATGATGACTTCGACAAAACGACCTTCCAAGCTACGCTCGGCGGTCTTCGGTTGGGGGATGTGGAGAGCGAGATCGAGGAATGGCGTCGGCGTTCACGGGAAGCGAATGTGAAGTGGATGGTATCCGTCGACGAGCCGCAGAAGATCGAAAACGACAAGACCGATCCCGTGAACGGGTATCCACACGGGCGGACGAGTTTCCTTTGGCCGATCTATTTGGAAGGCGGCGGTGGATTTGAGTGGTATGTGCAGCAGGATGGAGGCGGACATTCGTTCGATCAGGAAATCGACGACTTTAATCTCATGGATGTGGCATTGCAGTGGACGGGATACGCGCATGATTTCCTCGATACGCTGCCCTTGCTTTTCATGGAGCCGCGGAAGGATCTCGCGAGTTCAACAGCGGGCGGAACAACTTATTGTCTCGCGCAAGTTGGCGGAACGTACGCTCTCTATAATGAAGACGGCGGCACGTTTTCTCTCGACCTCTCGCGGCATGCCGGAAGTTTCCAGGTCGAATGGTTCGATCCGCGCAACGGTGGACCCTTTATCACGGGTAATGTTGTGAGTGGCGGCTCCGTGCAATCGCTCGGGGCACCGCCGAACAACACGACTTCCGATTGGGCCGTGCGTGTTTCGCGGCTGATGTCCGCGGGCGATGTTCTTGTTATCCGTGGCGCTGACCGAAGCGGTGGGTTTTTGGAAGCGGGTAACGACGAGTCGAGGACGGAGCATCTTTGCGACATCTTCAACACGAGCACCTCTGGCGGGAATCATGGTTGGGATGAGCTCCGGCTTGTCCTTGAGGGCGCGGGTTACTCGGTGACGCAGATCACGGAAAGCGTGGAGAACGCGAGTGGGCAGAGTGAGGGCATTCACATCGACCTCGAAACGATCGACTTGTCGCAATGGGATGCGATCATCATGGGCTCGAACAACGCCGTTTACGACACGGCGGCGGTGGATGCCCTGGAGGCTTACGTGCGCGGAGGCGGTGGTGTGGTGTTTATCTCCGATGCCAATTGGGGAAGCGATTGGTCGGATGCGTCGACTTCGGACCAGCAGTTTTTGGATCGATTTGGTATCATCCACCACCAGGATCAGGGCACGTATTCGCTTTTCCGGACGCAAGGCGACTTCCTTGTTCCTAGTCATCCGATTTTCGCCGGTGTTGATCGGTTCGATGGTGAAGGCGTGACTCCCGCGCGATTTGGAACGTTGCCGAGTGATGTCTTTGGCCAGCTTTTGTCAGTGGCGAAGAACAACACACGTCTTAATGAGGCGCCTTTCGGCAACAATATGCAGGGCCCGTCGCGCGCGGTAAATAGCGGGGACGCGTCCCTGCTTGTCGCGGAAGCTGGTGCAGGCAGAGTCGCCGTGCACTTTGATCGCAATACGTTTTTCAACCTCAACGGCGCGGGCACGAACATCAATCGCTTCGATAACACGCAGTATGCGACCAACCTGATCGACTGGCTCGCGGCGGCCGCACCGCTCGATTGCGGAACGTTTCTTGCGGCATTGCCAAACGGCGAAGATGGACTGCTCGACAATCCCGACGACGATATTTGGCTGAACATTTTCGAGCATCTTTTTGGTCTTGATGCTGAGTCGCCGGATGGAGAAGGTGCGGTGACGGCGGCGATAGAGGGAGGGATGATGACCCTTTCCTTCGAGACGCTGGCCTCGGTTCTCGACGTCGAATTTGTGGCTGAAGTTTCCGAAACGATGGAGCCCGGAAGTTGGACGAGTGAGGACGTTTCGATGACCGTGATGTCGCGCTCGGCGGATGGAAAATTGAGCTGGAAAGCGGTCGCGGGTGGCGTTCATGCCGGGAAACCGCGGTTATTCATGCGTTTGGCGGTGCAGAAGGCCTTGCCCTGATTTTCGGGAAAGCTCCTTGAAAACGGGGCGCATCGTCGCCTTTGTAGGGGATGATCGCGGAAAACCAAGCGGCGTCGCGCGTGGTCTTGTCGGCCTTCGATGAGCAGTTGCTCAAGGAGCAGGTCGAGGACTGCCGTAGTGATGTCGGGGGCGAGGTCGATCTTGCAGTGGCTTTTGTCACCAGCGATTGGCTTGAGCGTGCCGATGATCTCCTGGAGGTCGTCCAAGTATATGGGCACGCGAAGAAGGTCGTGGTTTGTTCGGCGGACGGTGTGATTGGAACGGCGGAGGAAAACGAGAATGTTTCCGGGTGCACCTTGCAGCTTTTCCGATTGCCGAATACGGAAATTGATTGGGCCGTTGTCGAGCAAGGGGAAGTCGAATCGGCACAAGGGGATCGGTATTGGGAAAGCGTCACCGGCATCAAGGCGGAAGGGTTGGCGGGCTTTGTCGTGTTGGGAAACCCGGCATTGATCGACGGTGAGACTTGGTTGCGATCATGGAATGCGAGTTACACGGACGTTCCTTGCTTCGGCGGTCTTGCCAGTGGAGGGCGTGATGCCAGCGAGATCCAGATCGTCACGACCGAACACCGGGAGGACGTGGGTGCGCTTGTCCTTGGATTCCGCGGTGGAGTCCGCCTAAGCGGGATTGTTAGCCAAGGTTGCCGACCCATTGGTGATCCCTATACGATCACGTCCGTCGATGACAACGTGCTCTTGAGCATTGGCTCGCGTGGTGCTTACGAAGTCCTCGAAGAGACGTTTCAAGACCTCGACGACTCGGAAAAGGAAATCGCGCAGGGGAACATCCTCGCCGGATTGGCGGTCAGCGAATACAAGGAGGAGCTGCGCAGTGGCGATTTTCTGGTGCGCAATATCCTCGGCGGCGATCCCGATGCGGGGGCTCTGGCCTTGGGCGCGATACCGCGGGTCGGGCAGACCCTGCAATTTCAACTTCGCGACCGCGATGCCGCATCGACCGAGCTGAAGTCGCTTTGTAAACGGCAACTGAAAGACGTGGGGCAACCCTTCGCCGGATTGCTCTTCAGTTGCACCGGGCGCGGGACTCGAATGTTCGAGGTGCCCAATCATGATGCAGGTATCATCGAAGACCACTTCGGTCGCATGCCGTTGGCCGGATTCTTTTGCAACGGAGAGATCGGGCCCATTGGCGGAACGAACTTCCTGCATGGCTACACGGCTTCGCTCGCGCTGTTTTTGAATGCTTGATCGCTTGAAGCGTTTCTGGGATCGAGTTGCGCCGGAGACCGGTCGATGGATCTTTGCGGTGGCGCTCGTCTTGTTTGCGCTCTTGGTGTGGTATCTGATCGACGCCAAAAAGCCATGGGATGAAAAAACCTTGGCTCGCATCGCGGAACGGGAAGCCGAAGGGAAGTTCTGGCAGGCGCGAGACTATGTGACGGTGTGGTTCTGGTATGCGGCGGCTTTGAACTCGGTGATTTTGCTTGGGGTTTTGGGAACGGCCCGTTGGTGGGGTAAAAGGAGGGAATCTGTTGTTAAAGAAAGCTCAATTGATAGGACACATAGGACGAATAAGGCCTATTGGGTGGGGTTCGCTGTAGTGATCTTGGTTGCGTTGGCCTATCGTGCACCCAGGCTGACGCACAGTTTTTGGAATGACGAGGAGTATGCCTTCCGGACCTATGTCTGGGGCGTGATGACGGTGCAAGAGGGCGAATGGGTGCGGGATAAGCCGGATTGGCAGGAGTCGATTTTCCGGAACAAGTTGAACAACCACATTTTTGCGACCGTCGTCGCGCGGGTGAGTGCGGAGGTGGGTGCTTTCTTTACCGGCATTCAGGTCAATGAGGTCGCTGTGCGTTTGCTCCCGATGTTGGCGGCGATTGGCGGCATCGTGATCACCATGCTGTGGCTACGAAATCGCGGCAGCCCTTGGGAAGGCGTCGCTGTTGGCATCGTCATGGCGTTGATGCCTTGGCATATTCGTTATTCGGTCGAAATGCGGGGGTATGCGTGGCTGCTGCTTTTCGTGCCGCTTGCGTGGTGGGCTGGATCAGCGGCATTCCGCACCAATCGCTGGAGCGCGTGGGTCGCCTATGGGGTGGCGCAGTTGTTCGCTTTTCTCTCGTCGCCGGGAATTGTTTACCCGCTGATCGTTGGGAATCTATTGATCTTCTTTTTCGTCTTCCGAGATCGTGGGAGACTGGCGCGCTTTCTCGTTTCGAATGCCATGTCGGCGTTGCTTGCGCTGCAGATTTTGGCACCCTCGGTTCCGCAGATTCGCAAGTACCTCGCCGAGGATGAGGACTTTGTCGGGCACTTCATCGGAACGGGATGGCTGGCCGATCTCTGGACCCATCTTTGTTTTGGGGCTCCTTGGGTGGCAGACGAAATCGGCGCGGAAGCCGGGATGTCTGTCTCGGCCGTGCCGGGCGCTTCGTTACTGCTCTTGGGACTCTTGCCGTTACTTTGCATCGCCGGATTAGTCTGGAGTTTTTTGCGCCAGCGCGTTGTCTTCGTCGGTGTGGGGTCTGTCCTCGGAGGGGGTGTGCTTCTCGTCGCGTGGACGATGGCAAGCGGTGGTTACATGCACTCGTGGTATGTCATGTATCTCCTCTTGCCGGTCGGCGTGTTTCTTGGGCTTGGGACTTTTGCGATAGCGACCTTCGTAGGTTTCTCGCGCAAAGCGATATCATCTGCGGTATTGGTAGCTGTCCTTTTGGTTTACGTGTGGGCGACTCATTCGCCGCGGTCGGCAATGGCGTTTCGGGAGAGACAACCTATACGAGACGCCGCTCGCTTTGTTCGGGGTTCGGATTTGCCAGGCGAGCGTGATGTCTTTACCGCGTCGATGGGAACCAGTCGCCGTCAAATCCTTAGCTATGACCCCTCTTGCAAGGATGCACGCAAGGTCGAGGACCTTCGGGAGATCTTGGCTGAAGCAAACAAGGAGAATGCGCCTATGAGTGTCTATGTGGGAGGCTTGAAGAACTTCGCCGAAGGTAGTGAAGAGTCGCGGATGATTGACTTTCTCACCGAGGTGGGATTCCAGCCGGTCAAGCAATTGAAGGGACTGGAGACGATGTTCAGCTATACGATTCTTTCAAACGATCTCAAAAACGATCGCTGACGTGTCGTCTTCTCCGGCGGCGCCGAAGGCGGGGGGGACCAGTTGCTCGAGAAGGCCCGTGGCCTCATTGGAATCTTGAAACGCTTGCTGGATCTTCGCGTCCTTCAGTCCGTCCACGACGCCGTCGGTCATGAGGACGTAGCGGTCGCCGCGGTGGAAGGTGTTGGAGAAGAGTTGGGCGGTGACCGACTGATGGCCGCCGCCAAGGATGCGGTAGACGACGTTGCGGCGGGGGTGGTTGCGGAATTGGTACTCGTTGATTTCGCCGCGTTGGAATGCGGACCAGGCGAACGTGTGGTCTTTCGTCAGTTGAGAGAGCTGATCATCCCGAAAGCGATAGAGGCGGCTGTCGCCGATGTGGGCGACGTGGATTTTGTGCTGGCTCAGCCAGCAAAGGGTGAGGGTGGCGGCGAGGTTGGCCGGATTCGTTTCGTGAGCGGCGGCGGCGTTGAGTTTGGTATGAACGTTTTCGACGATTTCAGACAGGCAGGAGAGGTAGTAGTGGTCGGGAGGACTGGGAAGATTGCTAGTCTGTGTGCGAGGGAGGAATTCTGCGAGTTCTTCGGCCACCGTGCGGCTGGCAATGTCTCCGGCGTCGCAGCCGCCCATGCCGTCGCTGATGACAAGAACAAGGCTTTCCTCTCCGAGAAGAAACGTTCCGTCGAGGCCATAGATTTCGGGCTCGCCGGACTCGCAGGAAAAAACGAGGACGGAATCGTCGTTGTCGTCCTTTCGCTTTCCGCTGATGGATTGGGCGGCCCAAGTGACCTCAGGGGCAGCCTTGGGATGGTGGCCGGGTGCTTTTTGTTCGACGATCTCGGCGAGTTCAAAGTCGATGACGCAGAAATGCCCGCGCCGGGAGTCGTAGGTGATGTTTCGCGGAAATTCGTCGCCGTGTTTGACGCCGTAGTCGTCGAGTAGTCCGCCAAAGAGTTCTTTTTGCTTTCGCTCGCTGACTTTGTTCACGACTTGGCCGCAATTGGTCGTGACGAGATAGAGCTTTTCGGCGTCATGATCGAGGACGCGGGGGACGTAGTCGCACTCGAGCTTTTCGAGGTATTGCAGGACCTCCACCTCGCGGGCGAAGCGTTTGTCGGCGTCGGTTCCGCGAAAGGTCTTGTGCACGGAGCCGTCGAAGCCGATGCGCACGTGCGAACGGATGCTGTCTTTGACGTCCTTCATCGCGGGAGAGTAGCGCAAAAAGGGGGCTTGCTCTCAGAGGAATGCAAGGGCGAAGCTTTTGGGCGAGCAGCGCTCAGTGACGGGAGCGCTATCGGGGCTAAAGATCATAGGGAGACCGTGCACCTGGAAGGTGCAACCACTACTCGGCCGGCAGGCAATTCACCAGAGTAAGCAGGGCGTAGGCGGTGCCGTATTGCTGGTGGTAGTCGTAGAAGGGGAAGTCCCACCAGGAGCCGTCCTTTTCCTGATCATCGAGGATCAGTGCGGCAAGACGGGCTCCATATTCGGTGGCTTTGTCGGGAGGAAGTTCGGCGACGCAACGGCCGGCGTAGTAGTGGCCGAAGTAGAAGAAGTATCCAGCGATTGCCGCCCATGACTCGTGAGGGATGGGCCGCTTCCGGCCGATATCTAGCCAAAAATTCCGTGCTTCGAGACGGTCGAGCCACTCAATGAGAATATCATCGTCGATGGACTCGTCGCCCCAGTATCGCAGCGCGATATTGCAGCACTGGGATCGGCCGAGACTTCCGGAGGCTCGGTTGATATCGCGAACCGGCGTGTTTTTCAGGTATTCGCCGTAAAAGTAGGAATTGTTGGGATTGCGCTGGCGGTTGATGGAGGCGATGGCGCGAGTGACGAGCCTTTCCGGAGGATCGATTCCCGCGAGTTTCGCGTCGTGGAAAGCGCAGAGGATGGCGCCGGAGACAAAGCTGATGGATGAGGAGGATGGTTGCTTCGTTCCGTAGCGAAAATCGTAGTAGCCCCATCCACCATCGACGGATTCGAACCGTGCCAGCATGTCGAACTGGGTATCGATGACTTCGCGGATGCGAGCTTTGCGTTTTTTTGAGACGCCGGGGCGCTCGTGCATGGCGACGAGTGCTTGGACGCCGTAGCCATGCGCCCAGACATTGTAAAGTGCGACGGGAGTGGCTCGGCGAAGCTGCGGAAGGTATTCGAGAAGATAGTTCTCAGCCAAGACCAACGCCTTTTTCGTCTCTGCATTGGTCTCCCAGTCAGAAGTCTTGATCAGCGCCTCAATGCTCATCGCGGTGACGGCGCAACGAAAGGCCCGGTGGGATCCCGGGATGGGAGCAAAGATATTCAGACCTTTGGTATTTCGCGCAGACCCCCAGGAGCCGGAAGGGTTCTGGCGTTCGAGAAGGAAATCGACACCGCGTTTAATCGCGTCGCGGATCTGCGCTTCGGTGGCGGGCGGCGCTTTTGTCGTTTCCTTTTTCTTGCTCTTCGTTTCTGGGGCTCCGAGCGAAGGCAGGACGAGTGTAATGAGGATGGCGGCGACGCGAATCATGGTTCAAGCGGCTTGCTCCTTATCCTCATTCTTTTGCTCAGGTTTTTTGGGAGCGGGCTTTTTTGGCTCCGGCTTCTTGGGAGGAGCTTTTTTCTTTTCAGGCTCGGGAGCAGGTTCTTCCTTTTTGTTTTTTGCAGCCGGTTTTTTGGGTTTCTTTTCCGCTTCCTTTTTGGAAGTGGTGGGCTTGTTGGGAATTGGAACGGGGATGGTGGAAACGATGTCGTCGACCTTCAATCCTTTGCGAATGACGACCGATTTTCCGTCGGTCGGGCCAATGGCGACTGGGCGTTTTGTCGGGACTTTGTCCTTCAGGAGAATGACATAGGGACGTCCGTTGGTGGACTCCTGGAAGACAGCCTGCACAGGAACAGTGAGAGCGTCGGTCTCGTTGACGGAAACGAAAGTAAGCTTCGTGCTCATGCCGGGGAGAAGTTTCGTGCCGTTCAGATTTCCGAGGCGGACTTTGGCGCCGAAGCCACCGGTGGGGCGCGGGGCGAGACCTATGCTGGTGACGCGGGCCTCGAACTTTTTCATGGGATTGGATACGGGCGAGGCGAGGCCTTCGGATCCCACGCGAAGAAGGGACATCTTGTCTTCGGGAACCACGGTGAAGAGTTCGACCTTTTCGGGCTGCACAATGGTCATGAATCGCTCGCGGACGGCGACCTTTCCGCCGGGTATCAGCTTCTTCGCAACGGTTGCGCCGGTGGTGAAGCGACCGTCGATGCTTGCCCCGTAATAGACGATGCCGTCCGAGGGTGCGGTGACCGTGAGCTTGGCGAGATCGGCTTTTAATTCGCGGAGTTTCTTTTCGGCTTTGCGGTCGTCCTCTTCGAGTTTCGCTAAGCCCTCTCGCTCAAGGATCAAGTTTCGCGGCATGGTGGCTTTTGAAAGCTCGTAGTTGAGGTCCGATGCCTTTTTGTTGCGTTCGTAGCGAAAATCGAGCCGTGGGACGGACTTTTCGAGGTAGCGTTCCACGTAGACTTTTGTCGAGTCGTAGTTCCGTTTTGCGGACTCCACTTGTCGGCGGGCGCGCTCGATGATGATCTCTTCGGTTTCTTCCGTGAGGTCATCGGCCTCATACATCTTGAGCAGTTGCTCAAGCTCTTCTTCCGCGTATTCGAGCGAATACTTCGCGCGACGGAGCATGTATTTCATGTCGTCGATGGTGTCCGCGCGGTCGGTCTTTTTGTAGAATTCGTAGTTGTCGTCGTCCTCTTCCTTGGCGCGCTCGACGACTTCCATGTTGATGGGTGCGGCCTTCTCGATGGCGCGCATTTGGTCACGGGCGTTGGCGAGGGTGAGCTTGCGGCCTTTGCGGCCATTTTCGAGATCGGCGATTTGTTCGGCAATCTTGTCGGCGCGGAAGCGAATCAAGACGTCACCGGCGCGCACGCGCTTGCCGTGCGGGACCACTGATTCCACGGTGAGGTCCGACCATTGATTGGTTTCGACATAGATTGGTGTGGAGGCGGCTGCTTCGACGTAGCCGGTCAAACTCACGACGGCGCGAAGGTCTTTCTTGGCGACCTTCGCTTCCGTGGCGGGAGGCTTTGAAGAGGACGAGGAACTCGACGGCTTCGAAGAAGAGCTAGAGGGTTTTGAAGGGGAGGGAGCTTGTGCTTGGAGCCCGGCGACCGCGCCGAGGGTACACGCTAGTGCGATAAGGTAGGTGGTTTTCATGGTAGCAACGGTGAAATGGAATCGCTTGCCGCAATTTCGCATTTACCATAACCGCCAGAGTAACACAAAATCTCAGGGGTTTCCCGCTTTTTTCGGTGGTTGAAAGTATGGCGATCGCCTTCAACGAGAAGCATCTATCGATTTACTCGGCGTAAACCGGAATCGCACGACGCGTGACATATCCTTCAGTGAGCGGAGGCGCGGAATCGTCCTCTGAAGTTGCAACAATAAGGGGTGGTTCCTCGGTGTCGGTTTCGAGCAGATACTCTTCGTGGTGATGCCTGAATATTTGCCGAAAGAAGTATGACGTCATCGGCGCGGCGTTCTTTCCTCCAGAAACATAATGCCCTGGTGCTCCTTCGTATAGAGCGGCGAAAGCATAAATAGGATCGTGCGCGGGAACGAAGCCAGCGAACCAAGCGACGTATTGTTTCTTTTTGGGATCGCCCCATTGGCCGGTGCCGGTTTTTCCGGCGACTTGTGCGTAACCGATGCCGCCGCTACGACCCGTCCCACCAGGGCCGCTGACCACTTGAACGAGACCGTCGGTGACCACTTGAAGATTGTGAGGATTCAAGTCGAGAACGCGACGGCTCTCGACGGGAAAGTGTCGCAGAATGCGGCCGTCATTGGCTTGCACGTGTTGGACGAGGCGGGGGCGTGGCAGAATGCGGCCATTGCCGAGACCAGCCATCATCTGCGCGACTTGCAACGGCGTCATGAGGACGTGGCCTTGGCCAATGGCGGCATTGGCGAGATAGCCACCGCCGAAGGAATGCTTGTAGCGCGCCCTCAATCGTTCCTCGCTGGGCATAAAGCCTCCGGGTTCGGCGCGAATGGGGACGCCGGTGCGTTCGCCGACGCCAAACATTTCGGCCACGTTTGTCATGGCGGTCGGACCCATGTCGAGACCGGCCTGGTAGAACCACGTGTTGCAGGAGCGAGCGAGGGCGTAGCTGACATTCATCGGCCCGGAGTTTCGCCGCGAGTGGTTGTGAAAATAGCGTCCGTCAATTTCGTAGCGGCCGGGGCAGTCGTAAGTCGTGCGGCGGTCGACAATGCCATGCTCCAGCGCGGCGAGTGCGACGACGGCCTTGAAGGTGGAGGCGGGCGGGTAGAGGCCGCGAAACGCTCTACCATAAAGGGGGAGTAGCGGGTTATTTCGCAGCTTCGCGAAGTCATCAGTGGCGATGAAGGGCGTGAAGTCGTTGGGATCGAAGGTCGGGTGGGACGCCATGCCGAGGACGTCGCCTGAACGCACGTCCATGACGACGAAGGCACCAGCCCGCGAGTAGGAGCGAAGCGCCCGCTCGGCAGTTTGCTGGTAGTCGAGGTCGATGGTGGTGACGACATCGTTGCCGGTCACGGGATTGCTCAGGCGTTTTTCGATGAGTTTCTCTCCATCGGGTGCGAAGAGTGAGTAGGTTTGTCCGGTTTTGCCTTGGAGGAATTTGTCGAAGGTGACTTCCAATCCGTCGCGACCTTCAGTACGCGGCCAGAGCGACACGTCGTTGACGAGTGGTGCGGTGTCGTGGAGACGAGTCTGGCGGCCGATGTGGCCGATGACGTGGCTGGCGGTTTCACCTTCGGGGTAATGGCGCAAATAGATGGGAAGGAGCGAGACGACATCACTTTCGATCTTCCAGTTGCGGACGCGGCCGGCGATCTTGTCGGAGAGGATGGGTGAAAACGTCAACGGCACCCATCGGCGATTTTTGTAATGACGAAGAATCAAATCGTCCGACGGAAGGTCCCAGCGGACGCCGAGTTTCTCGGTCGCTTTTTCGAATTCGCTGTGGGCAAATTCGAGAACCTCCTCATCAGGGACGCTAGCGGCGGAGGGGAGTTGAAGCTGGACATAGTGCGCAACTTTTGTCTGCGCGAGTGGTCGCCCCTTACGATCGACGATGCGGCCGCGAGGTGCTGGGATCAATTGCGTGAAGACGCGGGCTTCCTTCTGGGATTCCCAAGTGGGGGTGATGGGGCTAAATGGGACGGGCGCGGCGGATTCGTCCGTCGCGGAGTCCATAGAGTCGTCGGCATGGATCGACGCCGCGAGGGCGCCGAGAAAAACGCCCCCGAGCAAAAGGGGATGAGGTCGCATTGAAGGGTGGTAGCGGGGCGAAATCGAAGATTCCGGCGCCGATTTTCGCCAATCCAGTTCTGAAAGCGAGGCGAAATTCGCCGAAATTCCTCAAACTGATTGACCTATAACGAATTGGGAAAGCTCAAGACCATCGATTTCGTCTTGAGCGGCGGCCCGCCAATCTTGAGGCGAATCGGCTCCATCCGACCCCTCGGGAAAAGATCCGGAGGAGGGGATTTGCGGATCGGCAAAGACGCCGGGGATGTCCTCCCAGAAGAGTTCGCACTCGTCGCAGAGCGCGACGGGTTTTCTGCCGGCGACCCATAGTCGGAGTTTTCCTTGTTCGCAGAATGCGCAAGTGCCGATGAAGGGTTCCGCGGGAGATTCGTGATTGATTTCTGACATTGTTAGTGAGGAAAAGCGGTGATGACCTCGCGAGTGCCGCGGTTGAGGACGATGAAGACGGAGTGGAGTGGCGGGTGACCTTTTTTCTTTCCGGTTTGCCCGCCAAGATAGCCGACGCGGCGGCTCATGGGAATGCTGTAGGCGACGCGGTCGTCCTCGACCTTAGGCCGAACGCCTTTGCGTTGCGCGACGTTCCAAGCTTCGTCGAGGAGCATGAAGATGGTTTTTGCGTCGCCGTCGAAGACGCCATGCGAGCCGTTGCGGTCGGGATAATCCTTGGCGTGACGCATGATGTGTTCGAGTCGAGTGAGGCCGCGCGGATCGCGACCCTTGAAAACGAGTCCGGCGGGACTGGTCCACGTGTCGATCCCGGTGGGTTTTAATTTGAAGGGCTTCGGCTTCGGTTTCTCGGCGGTGAGGTCGCGGATTTGTCCCGGATCTATCAGGGAAATCTGGGGCTTGCCGTTAAAGATTCGGACGGGGCCGCGGATTTCGATGAGCTTTCCGTCGAAGACCTTTGCCGGATCGCCGTTGGAAAATGCGGCGAGGTTTTCCGCACGGCAAATGACACTGAAGTCGCTCCCGGTAAAGTTGAGGAAGTGATGGCCGCTGCTGGATGAAACGCGGGTTGTGTCGACTTTTCCGTAAACCGCTACGGTTTCGCCTTGGCGGTTGAGCAACTTCGCGGACTCTGAGACGTGGAAGCGCGGGCTGGCGGTCGGCGTGTCCTTCCCGCTAGAGGGGAGAATCAATGCGAGGACTACCAAAAGCCACGGATGAAACCGAAACATAGCGAATCAACGAGCTGGTTGATCCGCAAATCAATGTATTCTCTGGGATTATATGATCCTTGCGTTTTGCGCGGGACACTGATCTTGTAGGCCCGAACTCCCACGCATGTTTTGCCTCGAAAAAGACTTCGCTGCCCGTCAAATTATTGGCACGCGGAAACGGCAGGAAGATTACTACGCGTTCGCGGAGTTCGTCGATGATGAGGAGCTGGGGACCGGTGTTTTGCTTGTGATCGCCGATGGAATGGGTGGGCACTTCGGAGGAAGTCTGGCCAGCAGGCGTTCGACGCAGGTTTTCATGGAGAACTTCCGGCGGGATGGAGGATCGATCCGTGAGAGGATGCGGACTAGTCTCGAGAAGGCGAATGATTCACTGGTAGCGCCCGATGACGGGGTGCTTCTGGACGAGGATGACCCGGCTGTGACGTTCATGGGCACGACGCTGCTGGCGATGGGAGTTTTCGAGGGAGCGCTTCACTGGATCAGCGTGGGCGATTCGCCGGCCTACCTTTTGCGTGACGGGAAGCTTGAGCGTTTGAATGAAGACCATTCTTTTCGTCCGGTTATCGAAGCGGAAGTCGAGCAGGGGCGTATCACGGTGCAGGAGGCGCTTGTGCATCCAGACCGGAACACGCTGCGATCGGCGCTGACGGGGTATCCGATGGATTTGATCGATTGTCCGGAGGAGCCGAGGAAGTTGCGGGAGGGAGACCTGGTGCTGTGTGCGACGGACGGATTGTTCTCGCTTGAGGAAACGAAGGTGGCGGAGGTGTTGGAGGCAAATTCAGGTTTAACGGCGGCGAGCACGGTGGCGTCTCTGCTCAAAGCCATCGAGGCGAAGCAACACCGCTTCCAGGACAACACGACGGCAGCGGTGTTTTTAGCCGAGGCGTTTTTGCCTTAAACCCTTATTTTTGAGGCTGGATCAGCGATTTGATCCAAGCGCAGACCGCGTCACGTACGCGGGGAAATCGCCACGGCTCGTGCAGGACGCCGTCGTAGCTTTGAAAGGTCTTTGTCTCGCCGTTGCCCGGCAACGTTTGGAAAAATTCTTGGGCTAGGGCGTGTGGACAAACTTCGTCGTCGGTCCCGTGCGTGAACAGGATGGGGAAATCCACCGGGATGGAATGCATGTCCCGATGAATTCTGTCCCGAGCGGCGAGGAGTTCGTAGGCAGCGTTGACGGAGATTCGTCGATGGGATTTTTCGACCGCCGCAGGAGATGGAGTTGAAGCATCCGGGTAAAGCTTGGCCGGTTCGACGCCGGTCGCGAATGTCATGCCGGGCAAGAAGTGCTTTGCAGTGCGGATAATCGGAGAAAGAATGCGCGGACGGTTCCAATTGGCATCGATGAGAGTGGCGCTGATCCAGGCGAAGGAGAATGGATCCGTATTCTTGCGCAAGAGGTCGAGGGTGATCAATCCACCCATGGAGTGGGCGAAAATGCCCAGCGGAATCTCAGCCGGAATCTCGCCGCGAGCGTGGTCGATGGTTTCGTCGATAATGCCGTGGAGCTGGTCAAAACTCTCGAAGTGGCCACGCTTGCCGCCAGAATAGCCGTGGCCTGGGAAGTCGGCACCGAAGATCGCGACGCCGGAATCGACGAGGTCCGTGAGCGCTTCGCGGTATCGTTCCGTGTGGTCACCGAGGCCGTGGACGAGGATGAGGGCGACGAACGGGGGCGAATTCGAGGGGAGGAAAGCGCGTCGGGCGATCTGGATTCCGCCTTCCGATGCGTAATGGGAACTGGTTTCTCGCAAGTCCGGCGGGGTGAAAAAAGATGGTGCGCGATACTGGATTTGAACCAGTGACCTCTGCCATGTCAAGGCATTGCTCTACCACTGAGCTAATCGCGCAAGGCGGTGGATTCCGCAGAATCGCGGATCGGTAGTATTCCTGATTTGGCCCTTGCCCGCAAGTGATTTCCGGGTGGTTGGCGGTGGGGCTACAAGCGCAAAAAAAAACCCCGGGCAGACAAAGCTGCCCGGGGAAATTCAAGCCGGAGCGGGCGAACCCGGATCCGGCTTCAACGTGATGAAAGAGACTAACGACGACGGCGTGATGCCTTCTTCTTAGCTGCCTTCTTCTTGGCTGCCTTCTTAGCAGGCTTTTTCTTAGCTGCTTTTTTCTTGGCTGCCTTTTTCTTAGCAGGCTTGCGTGCTGCTTTTTTCTTGGCTGCCTTTTTCTTAGCAGGCTTCTTA